>NZ_SCOH01000007.1 GCF_005503445.1 Chitinivorax sp. B
TGGAGCTGGAGCTGGAGCTGGAGCTGGAGCTGGAGCTGGAGCTGGAGCTGGAGCTGGAGCTGGAGCTGGAGCTGGAGCTGGAGCTGGAGCTGGAGCTGGAGCTGGAGCTGGAGCTGGAGCTGGAGCTGGAGCTGGAGCTGGAGCTGGAGCTGGAGCTGGAGCTGGAGCTGGAGCTGGAGCTGGAGCTGGAGCTGGAGCTGGAGCTGGAGTGTCTGCGACCTGAGTGGTTGCGTTTGCTTCTTTTTCCAACTGCGCCAACGTCGGTTCTTGTATTGAATTCTGTGTGGTTTCGCCTTGCACGGCATTGGGTGGCATGCGCAGGGTATATGCTGCCATCTCCTCTACTTCGACAAGATGATTGAGGGCATTGAAAACGAAGGCACAGCGGCCGCAGCGGACTTTGCCGTTGTAAAGCGCCAATTGCTCTGGCGTGACCTTGAAGCAGGTTTGGCAATTAGGGCAGTGCGTGACCTTCATTCACATCCTCAATGTTTTTTGGTGCCTGAGATGCAGGTCCAGCCATCATCGAATACAGGCTCATCCAGATCAAACCAGGCGGAGTAGATCTCAACGATCTCTTGCGCCTGACTTTCCAGGATGCCGGAAAGCGCAATTCGCCCACCAGGACGGCAGCTGCCAGCCAGTAATGGGGCTAACATGCGCAACGGGTTGGTCAGGATGTTCGCGACCACCACATCATAAGTAATACCAGGCATCGCGTCTGGTAAGCAGAATGTGGCCTGGACTTGATTTTGTTCGGCATTCTGATTGGACGCAACAATTGCCTGCGGATCGATATCGACACCAAGGCAATCGCCGGCACCTAGCTTCTTGGCTGCAATTGCCAGGATGCCTGAGCCACAACCATAGTCCAGCACAGTTTCCCCGGCCTGCAGATGTTTATCCAGCCACTGTAGGCAAAGGCGCGTAGTGGGGTGACTGCCTGTGCCAAAGGCCAAGCCTGGATCCAACTGCAGGTTGATGGCTTGTGGGTTGGGTGGTTCGTGCCAAGTGGGCGTAATCCAAAGACGATCAGAAATACGGATTGGATCGAACTGGGCCTGTGTGGCGCGCACCCAATCCTGTTCTTCCACCGTGGTGGACTGGTAAGCCGGTACTGCGATGCCGCATTGAGTAGCCGCCTCGGCAATAATGCCGCTCACATCGGCATCGGCATCAAACAGCGCAATCACGTGACTGGCCTCCCAGACGGTATCACTAGGTTCACCAGGTTCGCCGAAAATGGGTTGCTCGGAATCCGTTCCAGCGTGAGCATCCTCAATACTGGTGGAAAGAGCACCCAAATCAAACAGGGCATCAGAAAGTGCATCTGCGTGACGTGCGTCAGTTGCAATGGTAACGGAAAGCCAGCTCATGTTTCTCGATTCAAACGCTTGAAGATAAAAGCAACAGCCGGCATTGGGCCGGCTGGGTATTTTATCTGAATGACATCGCTAAGCGACAATAAAATTGCGGATCAGCGCTTGTTTCGCTGTTCCAGCTTGTGTTCCAAGTAGTGAATGCTTGTACCACCACGCTGGAAGGACGAATCATTCAGTAGTTCGGTATGCAATGGGATGTTGGTCTGAATGCCTTCCACCACCATCTCAGACAGGGCAATCCGCATTCTGGCCATGGCTTGTTCACGAGTATCACCGTAGGCAATTACCTTGGCAATCATCGAGTCATAGTTCGGCGGTACGAAATAACCCTGGTAAATATGCGAATCCATACGAATTCCGGGGCCGCCAGGTGGGTGATAGGTCGTAATCCGGCCAGGGCTTGGTGTGAATTTGAATGGATCTTCAGCGTTGATACGGCATTCCATGGCATGCCCACGCAAAACCACATCTTTCTGGGTGTATCGCAGTTTTTCACCAGCGGCAATGCGAATTTGCTCTTGCACAATATCGATGCCAGTAATCAGTTCCGTCACTGGATGTTCAACCTGAACACGAGTGTTCATTTCAATGAAATAGAACTCGCCATTTTCGAACAGGAATTCGAAGGTACCAGCACCACGGTAACCAATCTTACGGCAGGCTTCGGCGCAAGCTTCGCCAACCCTTTTGCGCTGCTTGTCGGTAATGCCCGGAGCTGGTGCTTCCTCAATCACTTTTTGATGGCGACGTTGCATCGAACAATCGCGTTCGCCCAAGTAGATGGCGTTACCGTATTCATCTGCCAGTACCTGAATTTCAATGTGCCGTGGGTTTTCCAGGAATTTTTCCATGTAGACCGTCGGGTTGCCGAAAGCAGCTTGTGCTTCGGCACGCGTCATATTGACCGAGCTGATCAGGGCCGCCTCAGTATGGACCACGCGCATACCGCGACCACCACCACCACCGGCTGCCTTGATGATGATCGGGTAACCAATCTTCTTGGCGATCTTCGTGATTTCTGTCGGGTCTTCCGGTAGGGCGCCATCTGAGCCTGGTACGCATGGTACCGATGCGGCCTTCATTGAATCCTTGGCGGATACCTTGTCACCCATCAGTCGAATGGATTCCGGACGTGGTCCGATGAATACAAAGCCGGATTGTTCCACGCGCTCCGCAAAGTCCGCATTTTCCGATAAGAAGCCGTATCCTGGGTGGATTGCTTGGGCATCGGTGACTTCAGCTGCGCTGATGATGGCAGGAATGTTTAGGTAGCTTTGTTGACTGGGTGCCGGGCCGATACAGACAGATTCATCGGCCAGTTTGACGTACTTCGCCTCGCGGTCGGCTTCGGAATGCACGACCACGGTCTTGATACCCATCTCGCGGCAGGCGCGCAATACGCGCAGCGCAATTTCACCACGATTGGCGATCAGTATTTTTTCGAACATGGATGACTCCGTGAGGAGTGAGGAATTGCATGCAGTCTGTATTTCAGACTGATACGTGCCTCACGAAACTTAGCCGATGATGAACAGGGGTTCGCCGTATTCCACCGGTTGGCCGTTCTCGATCAGGATGGCCTTGATCACACCGGCTTTTTCAGCTTCGATTTCGTTCAGGAGCTTCATGGCTTCAATGATGCATAGGGTATCGCCAACATTGACTTGCTGACCTACCTCGACAAATGACTTTGAGCCGGGGCTGGGGGAGCGATAGAAGGTCCCAACCATAGGAGATTTGATTGTTTCTCCTTCAATCGCAGGCGCAGCTGCTGCGACTGGCGCTGCGGCCTGGGCGGGCACAGGTGCCATCATGGGGGTGCCACCCATTTGCATGGCTTGTGGCAGAATAACCTGGGTCGGTTGTGGTGCATAAGCAACTGGGGCATTGGCAGAAACACGACTGATGCGGACCTTCTCTTCGCCTTCAGTGACTTCAATCTCGGCGATGCCGGATTCCTCCACCATTTCGATCAGCTTTTTTAGTTTGCGCAAGTCCATGCTTGTCCTTTCTTATCTGTATTCAGGGCCTTAGGCGATTTTGCCAGCGAGTTGGCGGAGGGCGTATTGCAATGCCAACTCATAACCCTGTGCGCCCAGTCCGCAAATGACACCTTCCGCCAAATCAGAGAAAAAGCTTTTGTGGCGGAACGGCTCGCGGCTATGAACGTTGGAGAGATGTACTTCAATAAACGGGATCTTCACCGCCGCCAGCGCATCGCGAATGGCGACACTGGTATGCGTGAATGCGGCGGGGTTGATGATGATGAACCCGGTGTTGTCGTTATATGCCTGATGAATGCGCTCGATTAGAACGTGTTCGGCGTTGCTTTGCAGGCTGCTCAATTGCAAACCGGCAGCTAAGGCCACTTGCTGCAATCGGGCATCTATATCCACTAGGCGATCCGCACCATACAAATGCGGCTCCCGCATGCCGAGCAGATTGAGATTGGGGCCGTGCAATACCAGAATGTCTCGCTTCACAGCGGTCATGGGTGCATCACAGGCGTTTTGAACATCACAGCAGTTTGCAGCAAGATCAGCGAAGTTGTCTAGCGTTCACTGCAATTTTGCTGTTAAGGCATGCGTTTTGGATAGCTTGGATTGGCTGCGGAGCCGCGCTGCCGGTAGGGTTCACAGCATATATGCGGAGAAACCCTGAGGCAAGCAAAAGTTCCTACCGGCCAGTCTAGCCAAGCACTTGCTCAATCGCCGCTTCCAGCTTGGCTTTCGACAGTTTTCCAGCCGCAATCGAGACAATCTTCCCTTGGCGATCAATGACTGCGGTGAACGGCAATCCACCTATCTTGTTGCCAGCAGTACGCATCATCTCCATAGCTTGTTCTTCACCGAGCAGGGTGGGGTAGTTGATGCCAAATTCTTTACTGAATTTAGCAACTGCCGCCTGCTCATCAAGCGCAATGCCGACAAATTGCACTCCTTTGTTACGATATTTTTGCTGTAATTCGACAAATTCGGGGATTTCCAACCGACAAGGTTGGCACCATGTCGCCCAGAAATTGACGATCAGCACTTTTCCCTTCCATTCGCTCAATTTGTACTGTTTTCCGTCCAAACCGGGTAAGGAAGTTGAAAAAAAGTCCACCCCGATGGCTGCGGCTGGCGGGGTGACTGTTTGTGCGGAAAGTGGCTGCATGAAAGCGGTCAATACTCCGGCACCCAGGCCGGCGACTGCCACCGAGGTGGCAAGAAGCATTTGTTTGACTTTGGTCATCATGTTGTTCAACTTAGGGTTGGATCAGACGATTAAGGGTATCCAGAAACTGATCAGCGGGTTGATAGCCGACTACCTGCTCCGAGTGTGGCTGGCCCTGACCATTGAAGAAGATGATGCCAGGTGGGCCAAATAGTCCAAACCGCTTCAACAACTGCTGATGTTCTTTAGTGTTGTCAGTCACATCGGCTTGCAACAGTACGACATTGCTCAATTTACTGACAACCCGGTCATCGCTGAACGTGAAACGTTCCATTTCTTTGCAGGATACACACCAGTCTGCATAGAAATCGAGCATGATTGGTTTGCCTGCGTGGTTGACCAACGCGGCATCCAGATCAGCAGGGGAGTTGATTCGCTGAAATGCCAAGCTGGAATGCGCTGTGGGCGTGCCAGGTTGGTTTGCCAAGGTGAAGGATTTCAACGGTTGCAAGACATCCCGATTGCCAGCTAGCGCGCCTAGCAGCAATGCACTGCCACCTATCAGGGCTATCACCCCTACGCCTTTCCATAGCTTTCTCCAACCACTGGCATTACTGGGCAAGGGATCAAGTGCATGCAGGTAGATGGCACATATGATCAGCAAGGCGGCCCAAGCCAGCATATATGCCAGCGGTGGCAGGATCGGTGTGGCGATCCAGATTGCAACGGCCAGCATGACGGTACCGAAAATTGCTTTAACGGTATTCATCCAACTGCCAGCGCGTGGCAGGATATGTCCACCGAACACACCGACTGCAATCAAGGGAGCGCCCATGCCCAATGCCATGGCATACAGTGTCGAACCACCTAGCACGACATCCTTGGTGGCGCCGATATAGCCCAATGCCATTGCTAACGGCGGCGCTACACATGGCCCGACAATCAGTGCTGACAGTACGCCCATCCCGAATACCGAGGCATAATGCCCCCCCTTGAGGCGGTTCGATTGGTTGGACAAACGACTTTGCAAGCTGCTGGGAAGTTGAATTTGATACAGGCCAAACATTCCACCGGCCATGATGACAAAGAATATGCTGAACAAGCCCAGCACCCACGGCTTTTGCAGCGCATTACTCAATAATGTGCCTGTGAGGCCAGCAGCGATACCTGCCACTGCGTACGCAAGCGCCATACCCTGTACATACAACATGCTGAGCAGAAACCCACGGGCTTTACCAACGGTGTGCCCTTGTCCGACAATAATGCCAGACAAGATGGGGATTAACGGGTACATGCAGGCAGTAAAAGCCAAGCCTAGCCCTGCCAAAAAGAAAAAGCCCAGCAGACTGACCAGGCTTTTGCTTGCAAATGGATTGGCGGTGCCTGGCGGGCCAGATGCATCTGCCCCGAACAGTTTGTCCAGCTTAGTGGTCCCGACGCCGTTGCTGCTGCCTGGGCTAAGCTTCAGATTATGTGTGTAGGGGGGATAACACACGCCGACGTCCGCACAACCTTGTGATGTAACCTTCAAGGTGATGGGGCCGGATAGGGGTTGTGACAGCGGTAGTGTGAATTTCAGTATGTCACGATAGGTTTCAACCTTGCCGAAGTAGTCGTCTTGTTTGATTTTACCCGGTGGAAACCTAGCTTCGGTCACGCTACCAGCCGGTTCCAGCTTGAACTTGAAGCGTTCACGGTACATATAGTAGCCGCTGGCAATGTTGTAGCTGATTTCAACGGTTTGCGGATCAACCAGACGGGCCTGGGCAGCAAAAGCCTGCTCAGGTGGTAACAAATCTGTTGAACCTGCTGCATGGGCAGTCAGGGCTGCCATGCACAGTATGATCAATGCAATGAATGGGCGAAGCAGACGTGACATACTTGTTTTTCTGTAAATCGGCGCCATTTGATACATAAATCGCGTCGTTTGGTTGATCGGGTGAGTGAGTCTACTCTTACCATCAGCTCAAATCAAAGTGCCTTTGTTGCAGGCGCGGTGCCATCATTTGCTCGGTTTTCAGCAAGCATTTGGCCATAAAGTTAAGAAACGTTAGATCAAATGTGTTCGACAAATTATTTCGAACCTGGCGAACTCTCGTTGGCGACCCAGTTCAAATATTCTGGTAAGCCTTTGTCGATGTTGACCGCGATGATTTCGGGAAGTTCATATGGGTGCGCTGATCGAATGGCGGCTTCTACGGCAGGATAGCGGTCCGCACGGGTTTTGATCAGTAGCGGGATTTCACAGGCCGTTTCGGTTTTGCCTTGCCATCGATAAACAGATGTCGTACTTGGCAGAATGTTGATGCATGCTGCCAGTTTTGCTTCGACCAGATCTGTTGCCAACCGATGGGCGCTCTCGGTATCTGGCAAAGTGGTAATGATGAGTAGCGTTGTCATATTGAAGGGTTAGTCATGGTTCGAATTGTGTTGTTTATTTTACTTGGATTCCCGGTGCTTGAGCTGGCGACCACTTTGTGGGTTGGCTCAATGATTGGTGGGTGGATCTGGCTGTGGCTGCTTGGTTCGTTTTTAGGTGGGATGCTGATTCTGAAAGGTCAGCGTTTGGGTGCGCCATTGCTGATCATGCAAGCGTTGAAGAGCGGTAACCCCGTTGCTGGTATGTTGTGGAATGTGCGGATTGCGTTGTGCGGCATCATGCTGATTGTGCCTGGTGTGTTGAGTGATGCGTTGGCATTGCTATTGCTGCTACCGTGGCAGCCTAAGTTTGCAACTGTCAAAATGCCGCAGGACGATACCATCGAAGGAGAGTATCGGCGAGTAGACGATAGTTTTACCCGTTTGCGCTGATTGGGGTTCCTTTGACGAAAACGGCCCAGGTAGTCGCCGCCCGGGCCGATGTATTTCTAAATGGTCATTCAAGCAAATGTTCTGGTGGCTTGGTGCTACCAGTAATGGCGACCACTTTGCGGCGAGATGTCTCACCTGATTTCAGGCGGACCTCCCTAATGGGCACCTCAAACCGGTTTGCGATGAAAGCCAGCAAAGCGGCATTGGCCTTGCCATCAACGGGTGGCGCTGCCAGGCGTATTTTCAATGCATCGCCATGGAGTCCGACAATCTCTGTTTTTTTGGCACCTGGCTGAATGTGTAGTGTCAAGGTCAGCACGCCATCCTGCAGTCGGTACCAACTCACCAGTTAGTACTCATCATGGCGAACATGGCACCCTCCATGTAGCTGATAGGTACCATCAGAATCAATTGCAGGATCAACAGTAGCACCAGTGGGCTCAAATCTACACCGCCAACGGTTGGAATGCGTTTTTGCAAAGGGCGCAGGAATGGATCGGTGATACGGCCCAGAATAGGAGTCAATGGGTTGCCATAGGAGCTGACCCAGGACAGGATGGCTTGAACGATCACCGCGCCAATCAGCAAGTACAACGACAGTTGCAATACATGCACCAGTGCCAATAACATCAATCCGATCAGTGCGGTGGGCATTGCAAAGCTGACCGAAATTGGGAACAGATGGATGATCAGGAAGTCCTTCAGCAGGATGGTGAGCCAAGCCAGTAGTAATGTTGCCGTATCATAACCGCCGACGGATTTGACCAAGCGTCGAGTAGGCAACACAATCCAATTGGTAAAGGCCAACAGGAATTGTGGCAGCGGATGCTGAAAGGGCGCCTTGACTACCTGTAGGTAAAAACGAAGTAGCAAGGCGAGGGCAAAAAAGCCCGCGATGTTTTCGATCAAGAAACGCAATGCTTGCGCCATTTGCGACATACCATTCCTCTTTAATATGTTTTGGTAACAGGTATCTGTGCAAACTACTGTTTGCTCAATGCATCACCCAGCTCTTGTCCACGGTAGCTGGCTGCGGCGATTCCCGCGCCAATACTTTCTTTGACACCCGATGCCTCCATGCTATTGAGGGCTGCCTCAGTAGTACCGCCCTTCGAGGTGACTTTGGCACGTAGGGTCGCGGCATCGTCAGCACTATCCATTGCCAATTTGACTGCACCTTCAAAGGTGGCGTAGGTCAGCTTACGGGCATCGGTGTCTGAAAAACCTAGTGCCTTGCCTGCCGCCATCATGGCTTCCATAAAGTAAAACACATAGGCGGGGCCGCTGCCCGACATCGCAGTGATGGCATCCATCTTTTGCTCAGCATCTACCCACACGACCTGTCCAACAGCGCGCATGATTTGCTCCGCCTGATCGCGCGCATTGTGTCCTACCCCGGATGCTGCAAACAGACCTGAAATGCCGGCTTGTACCATGGCTGGGGTATTGGGCATGACACGCACAATGTGCTGGTAGCCATTCAACCAGCTAACCAGCGTGTCAATGCGGATGCCAGCTGCGATGGAAATCACCAACTGATGCTTGAGCTGGCCGGCCAGTTCACCAGCGACTTCTTTCATGCTCTGCGGCTTGACGGCAATCAGTACCACATCACTGCTAGGCAACCCAGTGGATAGCGAGGCCTGCGAGCGCACGCCGAATCGATTAGCCAGTTCAGCACGTTTTTCCTGACTGGGTTCGATCACGCTTAGGGATTTGGCATTGAATCCCTGTTGCAGCATACCGCCGATGAGCGCGGTTGCCATATTGCCTCCGCCGATGAAAGTAATGTTCATAGTGATCGTCTAATTGGGTTCAGTGGGTTGGCGTTTGCCAAAAATTGCGGTGCCGATGCGCACAATGGTGGCGCCTTCGGCAATGGCGATGGGCATATCGGCAGACATACCCATCGACAACGTATCCAGACCAAAACCATGTGCATTCAGTTCCGTCAGGCAGTTGGCCAATGCCCGGAATTGCCTACGAAGCGCGGTGTCATCGTTGGTGGCTTCTGGAATACACATCAAGCCACGCAGCTGAATATTTGGCAATTGCTGTATTGCATGGGCTATTTCTGGTACATCATTCAATCGGCAGCCGCTCTTGCTGGTTTCGCCGCTGACATTGACCTGGATGCAAACCTGCAGTGGTGACAGATTGGCTGGGCGTTGGGCTGATAGCCGCTCGGCAATTTTCAGCCGGTCGATGCTGTGAGCCCAGTCAAAGTGTTCGGCGACCAAGCGTGACTTATTACTTTGTAACGGACCAATGAAATGCCATTCAATTGGTAGGTCTGCCAATGCCAGAATCTTGGCAACGCCTTCCTGAACGTAGTTTTCACCAAATGCACGTTGTCCTGCTTCGAATGCTTCTTGTACAGCTTCAGCAGGGAAAGTCTTGCTCACGGCCAGCAATCGAACTGACCCTGCTGGCCGATGGCATGCGGCTTCGGTGGCCCGGATATGACCGTTGACTGCTTGCAATGCGGTTTTTATTGTGCCCATAATGAATTTCAGCGTTTTCTGATGCACTTCTTGATGCACTTTAGTACATGCGCCAATCCGCATCTGGTGCGGGTTTGAAACAACTTTTGGCGTGAATTTCGGGAGATTATAAATGGAAATATCGGAGCTGCTTGCGTTCGCGGTCAAGAATAAGGCCTCGGACTTGCATCTCTCTGCCGGCTTGCCCCCTATGATCCGGGTGCATGGCGACGTAAGACGCATCAACTTGCCGGCAATGGAGCACCGTGATGTTCATGACATGGTGTACGACATCATGAACGACGGACAACGTAAAGTGTATGAAGAAACGCTGGAATGCGACTTTTCGTTCGAGATCTCCAATCTGGCCCGTTTCCGGGTCAACGCCTTCGTTCAGAACCGCGGTGCAGGTGCGGTGTTCCGTACTATTCCATCCAAAGTGCTGACACTGGAAGACCTGAACGCACCACGTGTGTTTACTGAAATCTCGCAACAACCACGAGGTATTGTACTGGTAACTGGTCCAACCGGTTCCGGTAAGTCGACCACGCTGGCAGCGATGATCAACTATATTAACGAAAACGACTATGGCCACATCCTGACCGTTGAGGATCCGATCGAATTTGTGCATGAATCCAAGAAATGCCTGATCAACCAGCGTGAAGTTGGCCCGCACACCATGAGCTTCAACAACGCGCTGCGTTCTGCATTGCGTGAAGACCCGGATGTGATTCTGGTAGGTGAAATGCGTGACCTGGAAACTATTCGCCTGGCCTTGACGGCTGCTGAAACTGGTCACTTGGTGTTCGGTACCCTACATACCAGTTCTGCAGCCAAGACCATCGACCGTATCGTCGATGTATTCCCGGCAGCAGAAAAGGAAATGGTGCGGTCGATGTTGTCAGAGTCACTACGTGCCGTGATTTCGCAAACCCTGTTGAAGACCAAGGATGGCACCAGTCGCTGTGCAGCACATGAAATTATGATTGGTACACCGGCGATTCGTAACCTGATCCGCGAAGGCAAGATTGCCCAGATGTATTCCGCGATTCAGACCGGTCAGAATGTGGGCATGCAGACGCTCGATCAGTGTCTTACCGAATTGGTTCGCCGCAATATCGTATCGGTTGGTGAAGCAAGAACGAAAGCGGCCAACAAGGAAAACTTTATGTAATCGCATTTGCAGGATTGCTGAATGGTATGGGAACGGTGGCTGCTTATGCGGTTTTTCGTATGTATGTCTCGATGCTGGCAAACGGCGCATGTGTGTGACGCTGATTTATCAATGCTGATTGAAACTTGAGATGTACATGGTTTCAGGGGAGCTGACATGCTGGCCTCGATCCTGTACTCGCATCGTTGGTTGCCTGTGACGCTGGTATGGCTGGCCATGCCAGCTGTCGCTCGAGACATTAATGTGGCGTTGGGTGATGTGCCGCAGCATGATCTGTGGCGGCAGTTGATTGAATCCATGAACCAGGTCGCTGCACCAAACCGATTTGTTGTGCAGGGTGTGTACCCGTTCAAAAGATCGCTTTCCATGTTGGAGTCAGGCTTGATCGACGCACATGTGCCGATCGTAGAATTGTCCCGCATCCAGCATGAGCCAGTGCCTTACACATACTCGACCGTCACATTGTTTGAAACCGTGTTTGTTGCATATACGCGACGTGATAATGCTGATGTCTTACCAGGCAACATGCGGTACTATCGCGTTGAAACCGATCCAGGGCATCGTGACTATTTTGATTTTCCGGTGCAGCCGTCGGCCAGTATTGAATCCAGCCTGAGAAAAGTAGCAGCGGGGCGTATTGATGCTTACGTTTTTTCTTTCAGGCCGGTGGATGAAGTATTGTTGCGGCTCAAGCTCAGCAATATCAAGCGTACTCGTTATGCTGGCTTCAACGTCAAATTTGCCCTGCGGAAAGACGGCAATCAGGCTGAGGTGGACAGATTGATTTCAACTGCAATAGGCAAACTGTTGGCCAACGGGCGGTTCGATGCACTGTTGGCCTCGGTTACCGCCAACCCCTATCGAGACTGGCAGCCTTGGCAGTTGCCGCAGCATTCGCCGCAATGAGATTGCGGTAAGGAGACACCATGGAAAGAGATCAAGCGTCCAAATTCATGCATGACTTGCTGAAGTTGATGCGCAGCAAGAATGCATCTGACTTGTTCATTACAGCGGATTTTCCCCCGGCGATTAAAATCGACGGTAAGTTGACCCCGGTGTCCAATCAGGCATTGTCACCCCAGCACACAAGAGAGCTGGCCCGAGCAATCATGAATGACCGCCAGACTGAAGAGTTCGAAGCTACCAAAGAATGTAATTTTGCCATCAGCCCCCCCGGCATTGGTCGTTTCCGGGTCAATGCCTTTGTACAGCAGGGCCGTATTGGTATGGTCCTGCGGACGATTACGACGGAAATCCCCAAATTCGATGACCTGGGCTTGCCTCAAGTATTGAAGGATGTGGCGCTGACCAAGCGCGGTTTGGTTATTTTCGTTGGCGGTACCGGGTCAGGTAAGTCAACTTCTTTGGCTTCCATGATTGGTTTCCGTAATGAGAAAACCTACGGGCACATCATCACCATTGAAGATCCAGTGGAATATGTTCACGAGCATATCAATTGCATCGTGACCCAGCGAGAAGTCGGTGTCGATACCGAATCCTGGCACGCAGCATTGCGTAATACACTGCGTCAGGCACCAGACGTGATTCTGATCGGTGAAATTCGTGATCGTGAAACCATGGATTACGCGATTGCCTTTGCGGAAACTGGTCACTTGTGTATGGCAACTTTGCACGCCAACAGTGCCAACCAGGCATTGGACCGGATCATCAACTTCTTCCCTGAAGAACGTCGTCAGCAGTTGTTGATGGACTTGTCGCTGAATTTGAAGTCATTCGTGTCACAACGTTTGATCCCACATCGCTCTGGCAAGGGGCGGGTTGCTGCTGTGGAGGTGATGCTGAATTCTCCATTGATATCGGACTTGATCTTCAAAGGTGAAGTGCATGGCATCAAGGAAATCATGGCCAAGAGCCGTGAACTCGGTATGCAGACCTTCGACCAAGCCTTGTTTGATATCTATGAACAAGGCCGAATCACCTATGAAGATGCGCTGCGCAATGCGGACTCGGTAAACGACCTACGCCTCAAGATCAAGTTGGATTCCAAGGAATCGAAGAATCGCGATGTGATGGAAGGTATCGATCACCTCGATATTCTCTGATGATTTGCTGCGGGTTGAAGATGGGGGCACATTGTTGTGCCCCCACTTTTTTGGAGTATCGAAATGACAATCTTTGCATCCGTTGCGTGCCCAGAATCCCCCTGCATTAAGTTGTGCAAGTTGGATAATGAGGGCAAATACTGTGTCGGGTGCTTGCGATTTCTGACAGAAATTGCCCAATGGAGGGATATGACGCCCGCTCAGCGTGCAGAGATCTGGCAGCAGCTAGACAAACGGCATGCGGCGATCGCTGCTGGAATCTTGCTGGATCAACTCTACTGACAGTACGTTGTCAGTAGCCCTTGTTTAAAGTGTCTCCATTGAGCCAATGGGGCTCATTCACTCTGTCTAGGAGACTTGTCATGAATGCCATTAACTGGTTTGAAATTCCTGCTGCAGATTTTGATCGTGCTGTTCGATTCTATCAAACGGTCTACCATGCCGATTTGCGTGTGGAGGCGTGTGCTGACGACACGCCCGTGGCTATTCTCCCTTATGATCAGCAAACTGGTGTGGGTGGGAGTATCGTCAAGGGACTGAATTTGCAACCCAACGAAGCTGGTGTGCGTATTTATCTGAATGGGGGACAAGACTTGACGGTGATGTTGGGTCGCGTGAACGAGGCTGGTGGCGAGATTGTGATGGAGAAAACCAAGCTGCCGGGCGACATTGGCTACATCGCACAGTTCCGCGATAGCGAAGGTAACGTGATCGGCCTGCATTCGACGCATTAAGGTGGCTTGGCCTCGATGCCTCAACCGAGGTGGCGAGCAGTTCGGGGCGCATTTTTACGCCCTGTCTGTGCAGGCTGGCTTGGATTCTTTTCACTGCTCGTCAGGAGGAGGCTGATGTTCAGTTGTACGGCTACCTTATGGAGTCAAAGGAAATCGATGAAATTTGCTTATACCATTGTGTACGTTGCATCAGTGCCGGAGACACTGGCATTTTACGAAGCAGCCTTTGGTTTGACATGTCGATTCCTGCACGAATCTGGCCAGTATGGGGAATTGGAAACGGGTAGCACGGTATTAGCTTTTGCCACACATGAAGTGGCAGAAGCAAACCTGGGCGGGCACTACAAGCCTGTCACGGTAGAGGGGGTGGTGATCGGTATTGAGCTGGCTTTTGCGACGGTTGACGTGGTCGCGGCTTATCATAAAGCTGTGTCTGCCGGTGCAGCCCCATTAAGGCCGCCTGCAAACAAGCCTTGGGGACAAACCGTCGCTTATGTGAGGTCCCGTGAAGGAATGCTGATAGAACTCTGTACTCCTATGGGCGGATCGTAACGCAGGCGGGTTTGTACCCCGATTCTGTTAGGAGGTGAACCATGCGCCGCGCAGATCGTTTGTTCCAGATTGTGCAGTTATTGCGCGGCCGGCGTACCGTGCTGACTGCACAGGCGTTGGCCGATGCACTGAATATCTCAGTGCGTACGGTTTATCGTGATATTGCCGATTTAATGGCCAGTGGTGTGCCAATTGATGGTGAAGCCGGGGTTGGATATCGGTTGGCTCATGGTTTTGATTTGCCACCATTGATGTTCGATCGCTCGGAGCTTGAATCCTTGTTGGTCGCCGCGCGGATGCTCAAGGCTTGGGGCGAACCACAGTTGGCGCGTTCAGCGCAAGCGGCCTTGTCAAAGATTGAAGCTGTATTGCCGAAGGACTTGCGCCCTTCGTTTGGACAGTCTGGTTTTTACGCAGTCGAGATGCGTAACTACCCAGTAGCACAGTTGACCCCACTGCGTGAAGCGATTCTGACGCAGCACAAGATTGGCTTCGACTATGTGCGTGCTGATGGAGAGTCTTCCCGTCGGACGGTTTGGCCTCTTGGTGTATTTTTTTGGGGGGCGGTCTGGACATTGTGTGCATGGTGCGAACTGCGTGAAGATTTCCGTAACTTCAGAGTGGACCGTATGGCCGCCATCATGTTGACTGACGATCAGTTTCACCATCAATCTGGGCGAACGTTGGATGATTTCCTGCGTTTGGTGTGTGCAGGTACCGCAAACAAATAAGTGCGGTTAGCTCCAGGGTTTGTCTTTAACATTATAGACCATGGGCTGCAGTTGACTGGGGAGCCGTAAGTTCGATGCATTCTGACAGTGAACCCTATCTGCCAATATCCTGATGATGCCTGCCGCAATACTTTACCGTGTACTTTCTGACCTGACATCTGGCACGCCAAGACAGGTGCTGTTTCTTGAATTGGCACGGACAGTCGGGCTCACATCTCCGTCATCGTTGTCCTGGACAACACGGTTTTTGGTATGGCTGTTACCTATGTTAGGTCCGTGGCATTTGCGTTGGTGGTTGCAGCAACAAGGTGTTGCCGGATTGGCTGTGTTCTGCCCCCCAAAGGGTTGGTACGGCAAATATTGGATCAGCGGGGGGCAGCGTGGTGCGGTGGCAGTGATGTGTGTTGTTGCTGGTGGCGTGGCTGCGGGTTTACCAGTGGCCGGAGTATTTTTGATGGCATTGGTGGGGCTGATGCTGGGTGTGTCGTGGCAGGGTCTTTCTGGTTACATTGATGGTCGCCTGACCTGGTTGGATCGACAGGCCGAGCAGGCGTTCAGGCATGATGATCCAGCCCAGTATCCTCCAGAGGGAGCCGCAACGTTAGAACTGATTGCTTTGTCTAGAGGGCTGGCGCCTACTGTTGCAGCCAAGCTGGCTGAAATGATTCGGCATTATCCGGATCAGGCACTGGATGCCGTGACGCGAGAGTTGTTATGTCTGGACGAGATGCCTTTGATCAGCCCGATGGCCGCTACATGGCGGGGTATGGCCGGTTTTGTGATGGGGTATGTGCCAAGTATGGTTTTGTTAGGCTTGGGAAACCACATGGGGTGGGTTTTATCGGCATATGTTGTGCCGTGTGCAGGGTTGTTGGCAATGATTTGGTTGCAACGAGGTGAATCGCTGGCGATGAGTAAAGTAGTCGGTGGTGCCATAGTGGTGTCTGGTTTGTTGTTTGTGCTCATCTGGTTGTTAAGGCATTTACTATGATGTGATCCAGGGCGCGCATCGTGCACGCCCCGGTATATGACTGATCAGCTGCCTGGCACGACACCAATACGTTGGTACATTGATATGGCGGGTTGATTGAAACTACGGCTATACCAATGTGCGTTGGCCATGACTTTTTTTACATAGTCGCGGGTTTCGGTGAACGGGATGGTCTCGATATAGATCGCAGCTTCCAGTGGTCTACTTGCTTTCCAGGCCTTTGCTCTTCCCGGACCTGCATTGTAGGCTGCGGTGGCCAGTACTGGCTGGCCTCCCAATGTGTCCAGAACATGCTTCAGGTAATAGGTGCCTAGCTGCACATTGGTACCGATCTCGTTTACCATGTCCGCGCGGAACTTCTTGTAGCCCAAGCGTTTTGCAACCCACTGCGCGGTGGCTGGCATCAGCTGCATCAAGCCAGATGCGCCGACGTTGGAGCGGGCTACTGTAACAAACCGACTTTCTTGGCGCATCAGGCCGAATACCCAGGCTTCATCCAGTTCGATCTGTTTGGCGGCATCTTGTACCACTTCCCGATATGGAGCGATGTATCGTAACGAAAAATCGTGGACGTCTTTGGTTCGTTCCGCCGTGTAGATTGCACGGTCATACCAGAAATTGCGGGCAGCCAGTTCTGCAGCAGCAATGAGTTGGGTATCTTCCATGCCCCTTACACCCCAGTTCCATTCCCGTACTGCATCACCACGTTGGTCCAGTCGATATAAGGTGAGTGCGCGGGATAAGCTGGCCAGTCGTCGCATGCCGTTGATTTCGCTGTCGCTGGGGCGATAGCGACCGGCCGCCACATCCGCTACATTACCCACTTCTTCACGTGCCAATAAGCCGTAGAAATGGTGTTCGCGAGACAGTGGTGCAAACAGTTCATTGGCCTCTGGTACACGGCCGAGTGCTTTCAAGCTGCGGGCTCGCCAATAGCGCCATGTCCCTTCAGCCTGCTGAGTATTACTCATGCTTTCAATGGTGGCCAGGACGGCTTGCCAATTTCCCGAGCGAAGGGCAGAACGGGTTTTCCATTCCAGTTGGAGAGGAGAGAGGGCGATGTTCCCGGCCATTTGAAACCATTCCAATGCTTCCGGACGGTTTTTGCGAGCAGAGGCCAGTGCAAGTTGTCCCCAAATATAGGCTTGATCGGCAGCGTTGAAGTGATCCTTCATCTCGCGTAGCAATTCCACACCTTGATCTGGATCGGTACGCCCTATCCGTAACATGGCATAGATGGCGAGTTCCCGGCCACCGCGAGTACGATAACTAAACTGATCTTTCTTGAGTGCTGCTTGCGGACTAGCCGCAACTTGATCCAGCTGTTTGCTACTGAACGCTTGGTCGGTTGGGACCAGTTCAATCATGCGCTTCATCAGGCCCAGGTTGTTTTCTTCCTGAGCCAGCCGAATCCGTTCCCAAATGTTGTCTTGTGTTACCAAACCATTGCTACGGAGCAGCTCAAACAGTGGGCCGCAACCATCAGATTGATCCTTGCCAGAAAACCATAAAGGTCGGGCCGCTTGCAGGGCGGTCATGTCCTTCAGAGCGTGTCGTGCACGGTATTGAAAGCAGTTCAGTTCTGCATCGCTGTTGATCAAGGCAGGCCATTCTGCACTGAAGGTCTCCCAGCGTTCTGCTTTACCCAGCTGTTTGAGCCAGTCGGCACGAAGGCGATCCGCAAGTTGGCTGCCAGAATAGGTCTGCAGAAACTGCTTGATCTGTGGCTCCGGTATCTCGTCGATTTGGGCTGTAATCAGCCAGTATCGTGGGTAAATCTCAAGTTCATCGCCTTGCATTTTTTCAGCAAGACGTTCCAGTCTGGGAATGTCCTTGGCACGGTAGGCATCTCGTGCTGTATTGAATTCATTGGCAGAAACGGCAGCGTATGAAATAGCTGGCGTCAATAGTAACAACAGGGGAAAGACAAATCGATTCATGAGCGCTATAGTTGAATGCTTTGCCCCTTATCAAACGACAGCCAGATATCCGGCTGCCGTCAGGAAGAGGGCGAATTCATAACGATACCATATCCATGCCGTACCTCAGCCTGAACCCCACAACCGGCGAGTGCTTGCAGGCATTCGACAATCACACAGCATCTGATGTTTCACATATTCTCGAAAAAGTTGCACATGCTCAGGTTGAATGGGCGGAGCGCTCATTAGTTGAGCGTGCAGCCGTCATTCGCCAAGCAGCCAATCTGCTACAGCAAGGCCGGGTGGACTTTGCCGCGTTGATTACACGGGAGATGGGCAAACTCAATCGAGAAGCCTTGGACGAAGTCGACAAGTGTGCTGCTTTACTGCGTTGGTTTGCTGACAACGTTTCATTCATTTTAGCGGATGAATCGGTCGATGGTGATGGCAATGTCATCACTTACGCACCATTGGGTGTGGTGTTGGGGATCATGCCGTGGAATTATCCGTTCTCGCAAGTGTTCCGATATGCAGGCGCTGCCTTGGTGGCAGGTAATGGTTGTTTGCTTAAACATGCCGCCAATGTGCCCCAGTGTGCATTGGCTATTGAGGCATTCTGGTACCAGGCGGGTTTGCCAGCAGATTTGTTCAGAGTTTTATTGATCGAACCAGATGATGTGCCTGTGGTGGTGGCGGCTCCACAGGTACAAGCTGTTGCATTAACAGGATCGGAAGCGGCAGGGCGCGCTGTTGCTGCGGTTGCAGGCGCCAATTTGAAGAAAACGGTACTGGAGCTGGGTGGTTCGGACCCGTTTATTGTGTTGGCAGATGCCGATCTGGATTGGACTCTGTCGCAGGCAACCCCAGCTCGGTTTACCAATTGCGGTCAATCCTGTTTATCTGCCAAGCGCTTTATTGTCGTGCCGGAAATCGCCGAACGGTTTGTCGAAGGATTGGCAAGTGTGGTTGCAAGGTTGACTCCTGGTGATCCCAATTTACCTTCGTCATGTCTGGCGCCCATGGCCCGTGCCATGTTACGTGACAAGCTTCACGAACAGGTTGTGACCACGCTGGCCATGGGGGCAGCGAAACAAGTAGGTTGCCAGCATGGGGACGGCAATGGATTGTTTTATCAAGCCAGTTTGATCGACCATGTGCCACCGGGGTCTCCTGCCTATATGGACGAATTGTTCGGACCTGTGGCGGCTGTGATTCGTGCGCGAAATGAGGCAGATGCGATTCGTATTGCCAATGACAATCGTTTTGGATTGGGGGGAAGCATCTGGAGCGAGGATCAGTCACGAGCCATTGAGCTGGCGAAACAACTAAAGGCGGGATATATCGGTATCAATCGGGTGTGTCGCTCAGATCCACGGTTACCATTGGGTGGGGTCAAGGCATCTGGCTATGGTCGGGAAATGGGTGCTGCGGGACTTCGGGAATTCGTCAATATCAAGGTTTTACGCGGTTAGTTGGTAAGTATGATGCAAATAGAAACCCGGGTAATAACCCGGGTATTTTCGTGCTGACAGATGATTAGCTACGACGACGTCGCAGCGTGTAGCCGGCACCCAACAGACCTAAACCAAACAGGGCCAGAGCGGTAGGTTCTGGTACTGCCTTTGCACGGATCCAGTTGTGATAGGCACTCAGGAGCATACCGCCCATTGCATCGCCAAATGCACCTTTAGGATGATCCCAGTTGATGCATTCACCTGTATTTGGGTCTTTTTCCAGGCAGCCCACACGGAAACCGAATGTGTTGTTACCAACCAATTGCAGTTCACCATTTACTTCGATGAATGAAGGGCCACCTGAGTCGCCACCACCGATGTTGGTTTCAACATCGTTGCCCAACGAGTCACCGCAGATAGCGACACCTAGTACGCTCGGGTCGCAGAATGCATCGCGCTTTTCGCCATTGCGATTGACTCCGTCAAAATCGGCATACCAGATCTCAGCTGGGCCGTTCGGGTCATAGCCTTGCTCGTCATCACCTTCCTGATAATCGAAAACGTTCTTGCCAGAGCGCTTGGTACGGAATGCCGGGTTAACGTTATAACCATCCCAGCCATCACCACTTGTGCCATAGCCAGCCATGGTGAAAACGGTACCCGGGTCGATTTTGCCATCGTGCAGTTTGTACCATTGAGAGGTAGTAGGGATGGCGCGTGGCAAACGAACAATTGCTACATCATCGTTGACGCAAAAGCCAGGCACGCCCACTGGGCAATTCCCAAACCCTTGGTAATCAGGATGCATGTCAACACGACTGGCTGTCACAACTGCACGACCATCGCTTCCAGGTGCGGATTCAGAATTGAAAATAACGCGTACATCATTACCAGGGCGGGTGATATCGATCACGTTACCTTGACCATTGGTATCCACGCAATGTCCGGCGGTGAGTACGTGCCATGGGCTGATGGCAGCGCCAGAGCAGATAAAGCTCTGACCATCATATCGGATGTTCAGGCTGACCACGCCGTTGAATTTGGACGTTGGCACATTGGGGTCAACTCGAGAATCGGGCGTGTCTGGTGCATGCCCTGAAGTGATGAGTGGTGTAGGTGCTTTGGCAATACCACTGTATACGCCAACCGGCACCGCAAATGCAGATACCCCAACGCTCGCCAGTACTGCGAACGAGACGGCCTTTAGGGTAGTGCGAAACTCTCTCCTGATTTTGGTATTCATTTTATTCCCAAGTATTGATAGCCGTACCTCTGACAGGTCACCAAGCTGGGGTGTTATCCGCCACGATGAACCCTGCCTCCCGCGATGTCCTTGCCCTTCAACATTCGATAACGAAGTCACTGGTGCGAACGACTTAAGCGGACTAGCAATATTTGTTCCATATCTTACAGGCTTGATATGAAAAGACTTTGTATATATTACAAGACGAATTTATTTAACGTTGTAAGAACAATCGACAACATCACATGTCACCAATCGATGTAAGTATAAGTGATTACGTATTTATGCGTAATTATGTAATTTAATATGTTTATGATTTTAATAATTTTTATTCGAAATCTTGACTGTAAAGAAAATCGACATAATCTAATGTGTACTACGTTTCAACCAATAGCAGAGAAAAATGAGATTGTTTTTCTAATATTCAGAAATCAAATATATGTATAGGAAATACATGCTATTCGATGTGACTTAAGCTATGGTAGGTGACATGCACTGAATTGGTGCATGTCATTTGAGTTCATTCTCTGTGAGCTAGGTTGCATTGCTCATTCTTGCGCGGAACCTTCTCTCTTGTTCAAGAATATAACGTTGTATTAGTTGTTCTGTCTGTGGCTGCAAATCCAGAAAGCGACACCCTGATCGATGAGTGCGAGTACCATTTCGCAAGGTGAAATCGAAGCTAGATCGGATTTGTAGAGACGTTACGATCAGCCCTACACCTGGCAGGTTGATACTGCAGTGCTCAAAGGTGAGGCCTGGTTCAAAATTGACTTCCAGTGGATAGCCAATGACACCAATACCGCCAATGCTGATGTCCATGACCTCAACTTCGACAGGCATTTGACCCGCGAGTGGAATATGGCATTTCAAGGTCTGGCTATAGGGGATCGTCAACCGGTAATAGCTCCTACGTTGCAACTTCAGCAGCCTAGTCGGTAATGGGGTGGTAAAAGCTGGCCGTCCTTCGAAAGTAGTTAGCTGGAAGGGAGGGGTGTCGAACTGCACTCGGACTCGGTCATGAGTGGAAACACACATCACGCGCTCGGTCAGTTGTAAATAGTGATTGGCTGCTTGGCTTGGCGTCAGGTCAAGGATAAGTTGTTTGGTGTCAGTTTGCGTGACCAAGATGGACGTCATTGCAAAATCTTGGCGGTCATTGAAGAATGCACTAATTGCGGCACGTTTTTTCGCCATTGCATTCAGGATAAATAATATTTCGGCAGATGATCGCAACAAATACGGGCTGTCTTCGCCCAGCGGTTTGACTTCGGCGACGATCAGGCGGCGGAATGATTCTTCAGACATGAGGGCCTGCACTCCTTACACTCCGCCCCATAAATCAGGGTTCACGACTTTGAACGTGGTGGGAGATTTCTGTGGTGTGAGTCATGCTGTGCAAGCACCGCCATTCGATGTTAGCAATGGGGCGATGATCACCTGTGTTTGCTGCGCGCTTCATAGCATCGGCTTGTCACTTTTAGATATGAAACAGGAAATGACGTTATCAATTATGCGTGTTGAATGGCATATTCCTCAATCAACCTTTCAACTTGATCAATTCGTGCACGATCAAGGGTGTTATTCTCATCTCTACTGGTACTGTTGCGGCGCAACTCATCTCGAGGGTATACCGTTGCACTGATGGGAATGTCATTCGAATAGAAGCTGACACTCATTTCTGCGCGATCATTAGGTAACGTCAAATGCCGGAACTTGATGGCATGGTTTAGCAAAAAAATCTCAACATCTTTGCTTGAGTCGGCAAACAGCTGGATGTTGATATCCGAATATCGACCAGCTGTTCCGCTTAAGACAGATCCCACCAAATAGGGATTGAACCGTTCCAGCAAGCGCATGACAACCAATGCCTCTTGCCGCAGGCTTGTCAGCAGCCTCCGGTGATCCTCCTTAAAATAGATATCACGATAAGTCTTAAGTGCCGATTCGATCTCATTATTGGTAGGCAGATTCTGTGGATCCTCTGTTCCAACCTGTCGCGCTGCTTTTTTCTTGGCTAGCCCAAAATCCTCAATGCCATCAACTGCGATCAACCGTGCTGCAATATGTGCGATTTGCTCACGAATTGACTGATTCCGGCCTGACCGTTCCCGTGGTTTTGGCATGTTCGTATCACTCGAGATGGCTGCATCCGGATTGGATGCAGCCTATTGAGAAGCAGCTGTTTCAAGGGCTTGATCTTGCTAGAACAGCATATCCTTTACTTCATCCTGCACCTGGGCAGGTGAAGTGCCACTATCAATGCCCAAATTCGGATTGGTTTGCTGGAACTCCTCATAGAAGTAGTCGACTACAGTGCCGGTTTCGGTGTCCATTGAACGTGCTACTACGCCATCGGGTACGGATGGTTTGAATTCTGGCTCGTTCTTCAGTGCCTTGCCCATGTAATTGATCCAGATCGGCAGGGCTGCCTGACCACCGGTTTCAGCATTGCCTAATGACTTAGGTTGATCATAGCCCATCCATGCCACAGCAACCAGATTCCGCTGAAATCCAGCAAACCATGCATCAAATTGGTCGTTGGTCGTGCCTGTTTTACCTGCAAGATCTGTACGTCCCAGGGTCATGGCCTTGGCCGCCGTTCCTCGACGTACGACATCAGACATGATCGATGTCATGATGAAAGCATTTCGTGGGTCGATCACTTGTTTGGCATTTTTCCCGGCTTCTTCAGGCTGTGTCTTGGCCAGAATATTACCTTTGCCATCTTCAATGCGATCAATGAAGTAAGGCGTAACACGATAACCTCCGTTTGCAAACACAGAATAGCCACCTGCCATCTGAAGTGGCGTAACCGAGCCCGCACCCAATGCCATGGTCAAGTAAGGCGGGTGGTTCTTTGGATCAAAACCAAAACGGGTGATGTATTCCTGGCCGTATTGTGGTGTGATCGCCATCAGAATTCGAATCGATACCAGATTCTTGGATTTGGTCAGCGCATTACGTAGTGTCATTGGCCCACTGAATGAGCCATCATAATTTTTCGGTTCCCAATGTTGTCCACCAATAGTTGATGGATCAATGGACAGTGGTGCATCGTTGATGATCGATTGTGGGGTGAAACCCTTGTCGATGGCCGCAGAGTAAATGAAAGGCTTGAAGCTGGAACCTGGCTGTCGCCATGCTTGCGTGACATGGTTGAAGTTGTTGCGGCTGTAATCAAATCCGCCAATCAGGGCTCGAATTGCACCGCTATTTGGGTCTACGGCTACGAAAGCTGTCTCCACCTGGGGGAGCTGCGTAACCAGCCAATTGCCTTTGTCATCTCTTTGGACACGAATGATGGCACCTCGGGTGATTTTGTTGGCTGGGTTGACTTTGTCAGTCAGGTGCCGTTGTGCAAATTTCAGCCCATTTCCAGTAATTGAGACTGTTTCGCCGTTCTTTAGGTGAGCTGAGATGGATTTCACATTTGCAGACAACACGATAGCGGGCACCAAATCACCAGCATCGTTCACCTTTTGCAATTCGTCCTCAAGAAGGTCATCCGAGGCATCAGTTGGTAATTCAACGATTCCTTCTGGGCCCCGATAACCGTGGCGACGGTCGTAGTCTTGCAAGCCTTTTCGAACCGCCACATATGCCGCATCCTGATGGGTCTTGTCGACGGTTGTATAGACCTTGAAGCCTTGGGTGTAGGCCGCCTCTTTATAGCGGTCATACATGACCTGTCGAACCATCTCGGCTACATACAATGCGTCTGAGTGGAAATTGACTGGGCTACGTTGTACATACAGCTTTTCTTCTTTCGCTTGGGCCAGTTGCTCATCATTGATGAACTTCAACTCGCGCATACGGCGAATCACATATTCCTGACGTTGTTTGGCCCGTTTGGGGTTGGCAACCGGATTGTACGAAGAGGGTGCCTTTGGCAAGCCGGCAAGCATCGCCATTTCAGCAATACTCAGTTGATCAAGGTTTTTGCCAAAGTAAGTCTGGGCGGCCGCTGCAAAGCCATACGCCCGTTGGCCCAGATAAATTTGATTGAAGTACAGTTCAAGAATCTTGTCTTTGCTCAAATTATGTTCAATCTTGAAAGCTAACAGAGCTTCGTTGAACTTGCGGCTGAAGGTGCGTTCGCCAGAGAGGAAGAAATTCTTGGCAACTTGTTGGGTGATGGTGCTCGCGCCTTGGCGCAATTGTGTAGAGGCCAAGTTAGATAGGGCAGCACGGGTAATGCCGATGTAATCGATGCCACCGTGTTCATAGAACCGCTCGTCTTCGGCTGCAAGAACGGCTTGTTTCATGAGCAATGGTACATTCTCGATTTTGACAAATGCGCGCCGTTCCTCACCGAATTCGCCAATTTGTACTCCATCACGTGTATATATGCGCAATGGAATCTTTGGTCGGTAGTCGGTAATCGTCTCAAGTGAGGGAAGCCGGGGGTATGTAATAGCGATCAACACGCCCACGACACCAACTGCTAACACGAGCAGACCGATCAGGGCTGCAAGTGGATATGTGATCCAACGTTTTGACATGAGAGAAAAGAATTCTACTAGATGTAGTTGTTTAGACAGATGTTGAGCGAAATTATAGGCAGGAACAGGGTTTAAAAGAAGCCAGTTGATACTTTACATGACATTTTCTTACTGCTACAGTTGAACCAGATTAGCATAATCTAATGCTAATAACTTATTAGAAAAAGGAAAAACGGTTTGAAATTCCTCGACTTTCTGAAACCGAACTCTCCTCCTCTGATTGGCGTAGACATTAGCTCGTCTGCCGTGAAAATGGTAGAGCTGACGCATAACGGTAAAGCGTACAGCATTGAGCGATATGTCATTGAACAGTTGCCCAAGGATGCGGTCTCCGACGGCAATATTGCTAATCTGGAAGTGGTAGGGGATGCGGTCAAGCGCGCTTGGCGCTTGATGGGGACTCGCATCAAGAATGTGGCGCTGGCATTGCCGGCGGCGGCTGTGATCACTAAGAAGATCACCATTCCTGCTGGTCAGAATGAGAACGAAATGGAGCTTCAGGTCGAAACTGAAGCAAACCAGTATATTCCCTTCGCTCTGGATGAGGTGAATCTGGATTTTCAGGTGCTTGGACCCTCGCCAGCAGCACCAGACGAAGTCGAGGTCTTGGTCGCCGCATCCCGCAAAGAGAAAGTCGAGGACCGTGTCGGTGCCGTCGAGTCTGCAGGCCTTAAGGCTGTTGTCATGGATGTTGAGTCTTATGCTACGCTGACAGCATATGATTTGATCAAGCGACAATTGCCGGGTGAAGGGGCAAATCAGATCGTTGCCGTGGTGGATATCGGTGCGACTATGATGCATATCAACGTACTCCGTGATGGCCAACAAATCTATTTCCGCGAACAAGCTTTTGGTGGTAACCAACTGACGCAAGATATTCAGCGTCGCTATAACTTGTCCTCCGATGAGGCAGAAGCTGCCAAGCGAAGTGGTGGTTTACCTGAAAACTATGAACCTGAAGTGCTACAACCGTTCATGGACGGTTTAGCATTGGAGGTCTCTCGTGCACTTCAGTTCTTCTTTACTTCGACTCAGTTCAATAAAGTTGATCATATTCTGTTGGCGGGTGGCTGTGGCAGCATCCATGGCTTGGATGAGGTCGTGGCGAACCGTACCCAGGTTGGTACTATGATTGCCAACCCATTCCTGAATATGACTCAGTCAAGTCGTATCAAGCCGCGACAGTTACTCATTGATGCGCCATCTCTCTTAATTGCCTGCGGCCTTGCCATGCGGAGGTTCGACGCATGATACGCATTAACCTATTACCTCACCGCGAGGCAAAACGAAAAGCACGAGCCCAACGCTTTGCTGCGATCATTGGATTCACTGTCATTGCCGGTGTTTTGATTGTGCTGGCTGGATATACGTTGCTTGAGGAGCGACTAAATACTCAAACAGCGCGTAATGACTTTCTAAAAGCTGAGATTGCAAGACTTGATCGCGAAATCAGTGAGATCGAAGTCCTTAAAGCCAAACGTAAGGATCTGCTTGACCGCAAAAAAGTGATTGAGAAGCTGCAAGCCAATCGAAGTGAAGTCGTTCGCATGTTGGATCAAATCACTCGGCAAACTCCAGACGGTATTTACTACAAGGAAATCAAGCAGAATGATGACGTTGTCACGTTGACTGGCTACTCGTTGTCAAATGCACGGGTTTCTACGCTTATGCGCGCCCTTAATGATACTCCTGCGTTTGAGATGCCGAATTTGGAGCAGATCAAGGCAATGACGATTGAGAATCAGCGTTTGAATGAGTTCACCATGAACTCTAAGTTGAAACGTCAAGCTGATACTGATCAAAAGCCCGGTGATGCTAAAGCCAAGGAAGTGAAAAAATGACACTGGACGAGTTAAGACAACTTGACCCGAAAGATGCGGGCAATTGGCCACTACCGGTGCAATTGGGTAGTTTGTTACTTATCTTGTTGATTGCTGTGGGTCTTGGCTATTGGCAAGTCTGGGCGCCTCAACTGGAGCAATTGGATGCGGGGCGTGCAGAAGAAGAGCAGTTGAAGACGACCTACCTAGATAAAAAAGGTAAGGCGATCAATCTGGATGCATATAAGCAGCAATTGCTTGAGATTGAACAGAGTTTCGGCGCGATGCTAAAACAGCTACCGAAAAAGTCGGAGATTGACTCCTTGTTGACAGAAGTTAACCAGGTGGGCCTGGGGCGAGGCCTCCAGTTTCTGCTCTTCAAGCCTGGGGCTGAGATCAAGACTGCAGAAATGGCAGAATTACCTGTTGAGATTCGTGTGGGTGGGAATTACCACGACTTTTCAGCGTTTGCCAGTGATATTGCCCAGCTATCCAGAATTGTTACACTCAATAATATCAACATTGCTGTTCCAATCGATCCAAAGGAGCGAAAAGACTATCCTTTGGTGTTGAGTGCATTGGCAAAGACTTATCGTTATCTAGACCCAGAAGAGGCTTTGGCAGTGAAAAAGGCCGAGGCTGACAAGAAGAAGAACAAGTGAGGGCTGATAAATCATGAATAAACAATATCTGATTTGGCCGATGCTGTTTCTTGGTTCTGTGCTGGCGGGATGTGCCGGTGAGGAATTTGGTGACTTGAAGACTTGGATGGATGAAAGCAGCAGAAATCTTCGTGGCAAGGTCGAGCCATTACCAGAAGTGAAGCCTTATGAGCCCTATGCTTATGAAGCATTCAATCTGACTGATCCGTTTAGCGCCATAAAGCTCAAGATGGATAAGAGCAAAGCCAGTGCGTTTGCTCCTGATACCAATCGTCCTAAAGAGCCATTGGAGTCCTTTGATCTTGAGAAGCTCAAAATGGTCGGTACGCTATCCCGTACAGGTGTAATTTATGCGTTGATCAAAACCCCGGACAACACCATGTACCGTGTCAAGACGGGGAACTACATTGGGCAGAATTTCGGTTTGATCACCGGCGTGACTGAATCTGAAGTGAAAATTAAGGAAATCGTCGAAGATAGCAATGGAGACTGGGTTGAACGAGCCAGTGCCATTGCGCTTGATGAGCAACAACAGGAGCAAAAAAAATGATAAGAAGTAATCGCAGATGGATTGCCTGCGTTGCTCGTGCGTTGATTGGACTAACGCTCCTGACGAAGGTTGGGGGGGCGATTGCTGCCGATTTGGTCGCAAACGCAATCAAGTCCATCGACGTATCGCAACAGGTCGGCGATAAGGTCGTGGTGAAATTTACGATGGATGCAGCAGCAACGGCACCTGCCAGTTTTGCAGTCAATAGCCCGCCTCGTATTGCATTGGATTTTCCAAATACGTCAAATCGTATTGGTAAAAACAACGTCGATGTTGGTGCTGGAGTGTTGCGTAGCGTCAATGTTGTTGAAGTGACAGGTCGTACCCGTGTTGTGTTGAACTTGGACAAAGCAGCCAATTACGAAACGCGCACCGAAGGAAATCAGCTGTATCTTACCCTCTCGAATGTTGCTGGGGGAAATCAGTCTGTCAACGTATCAACTCAATTTTCATCATCAACGGCAAGTTCAGCTGCTTCGACTGCAGGTCCTAATACGATTCAGAAAATCGATTTCCGCCGTGGCCGAGAAGGTGAGGGCAAGGTGGTAGTCGATTTGCGCAGTGGCAATGCGGGGATCGACATTCGTCAGCAAGGCAAGTCTTTGATTGTCGAACTGCTGAAGGTCAAGTTACCACGTGAGCTTGAGCGTCGCCTGGATGTAACGGATTTTGGAACCCCAGTGCAGCGTATTGATGCATTGTCGCAAGGGGGAAACACCAAGTTGGTGATTGAGCCCAAGGGGCTGTGGGAATATTCAGCATACCAGACTGATAATCAATTTGTTGTTGATGTCAAACCAGTTGTTGAAGATCCAACTCGCCTGACACAAGGTAGCAAACTGGGTTACAAAGGCGACAAATTGTCTCTGAATTTCCAGAATGTAGAGGTGCGTACAGTTCTTCAGGTAATCGCAGAGTTTACTGGCCTTAATATTATTACCAGTGACACTGTGAAAGGTGATCTGACACTGCGTTTGAAGGACGTGCCTTGGGATCAAGCGCTGGAGATTATTCTGCAGAGTCGTGGTTTGGATCAGCGCAAGAATGGCAATGTTGTTTGGATTGCCCCACGTGATGAGCTGGCCGCCAAAGAAAAAGCTGAGCTGACTGCTAAACAAGAGTTGTCCGAACTCGAGCCGTTGCGCACCGAAACTTTCCAACTTAAATATCACAATGCAGAGGCTTTCCAAAAGATTCTGCAGGATGATAAGCAGAAACTGTTGTCCAAGCGTGGTAGTGCAGTTATTGATACTCGAACCAATACGTTGTTCATCCAGGATATTCCTTCACGCCTAGAAGAATTACGTGTTTTGATAAACAAGGTGGACGTAGCGGCTCGTCAGGTATTGATTGAGGCCAGAATTGTTGTTGCGGATGACAACTTTGGTCGTGAGCTTGGTGTGAAGTTGGGCCTGCAAGGTCAAAACATCAAGAATTCAACCAAAACAGGCATTTCAGGTAATTCTTCTAGTGCTACCAACTTAGCGAACAACGGTACAATTCCGTCTGCAGGTGACACGATGGTGAATTTGCCTCTGGCATCGACTACAACTGCAGGCGGTACGCTAGGTGTTGCCGTATTGAATGCTGCGCGTGGCATACTTTTGAATCTTGAGTTGCAGGCAATGGAAACCGACAAGAAAGGTAAAGTCGTATCCAGCCCGCGTGTCGTAACGGGTGATCGCCAAAAAGCTAAAATTGAACAGGGAACAGAAATCCCGTATCGAACTGTCACATCGACAAATAACGTGACAACGACAACCATCGTCTTTAAAAATGCTGCGTTGAGTCTGGAAGTTACACCGCGCATTACGCCTGATGGCAAGATTTCCATGGATTTGGAAATCAAGAAGGACCAGGTGGGTAGCGTTGCAGGCTTCGATGACTTTGTAATCAATAATAAGCGTGTGTTCACTACCGTCCTGGTCGGGAACGGTGATACAGCAATTATTGGTGGTATCTATGAGCAGGATGCAGAAGATACACAGTCCAAGGTACCATTCCTGTCTGATATTCCAATTCTTGGTAACCTCTTCAAGAGTACCAAGAAGAAGGATAACAAGTCAGAATTGTTGATCTTCATTACGCCGAAGATTCTGGATGAGACATTGTCGCTTCGCTAATCTTGCGTGATTTCGTTACAATGCCTGCCATGAAAATGGCAGGCAATATTTTTTTGGTGGGTATGATGGGGGCCGGTAAGACATCCGTGGGACGTGTCTTGGCGCGGCGATTGCATCATGAGTTCATCGATTCCGATCATGAGATAGAGGCGCGCACAGGTGTGCGCATTCCTACTATCTTTGAGATCGAAGGGGAAGCGGGATTCCGTAGCCGCGAGCAAGAGGTGATTGCAGAATTGGTCACTTATCCCAACATTGTTCTGGCAACTGGCGGTGGTGCCGTACTAAAACCCGAGAATCGTGCAGCCTTGCGAAAACATGGGGTGGTAATTTATCTCAGTGCAACGGTCAATGATCTACTGGAGAGAACGCTGCACGATAAGAATCGCCCATTGTTACGTACCGATAATCCGAGAGCACGGCTTGAAGCCTTGCTGAAGGAGCGAGATCCTTTGTATAAGGATGTGGCGGATCTGGTCATTGATACAGCCAATCATAATGTGCATAGTTTGGCGACCTCGATTGAGCGCAGGCTGGCACGTCTTTCCGGTAGAAAGCCGCATGACACAACAGACACTTGACTTGCATTTGATGGGGCATAGTTATCCCATTCACATTGGAACGGGCCTATTGAGTAATCAAGAAATCTTTCGTCGTGCTATGGGTTCACAGCGCCGCGCAGTGATTGTTTCCAATGAGACTGTCGCACCACTTTATCTGACAGTGCTGACGTCAACGTTGGCGGCAATTGGTTGTGAGACTGTTTCGATCGTTCTGCCTGACGGTGAGAGCTATAAAAACTGGGAAACCCTCAATAGCATCTTTGATGGCCTTCTTCAGAATGCTTGTGAGCGCAAAACACCTATCATTGCATTAGGTGGAGGTGTGATTGGTGACATGACAGGTTTTGCTGCAGCTACCTATCAACGTGGTGTTCCATTCATTCAAGTACCTACCACATTGCTGGCACAGGTGGATTCATCGGTTGGCGGTAAAACGGCTATTAACCATCCACTTGGTAAGAACATGATTGGTGCGTTTTATCAGCCCAATGCGGTCATTGCAGACATCGATACACTGAGATCGTTGCCAAATCGTGAGTTGTCTGCTGGATTGGCTGAAATTGTAAAGTATGGCGTATTGGGGGACTACCCATTTTTCGAATGGCTGGAATCCAATGTCGAAATGCTGATGAGACGTGATCCAATTGCATTGAGGTATGCAATTCACCGCTCTTGTTCTGACAAAGCAGCTATTGTCGAGCAAGATGAAAAGGAAAATGATATCCGGGCATTGCTGAACCTTGGACACACCTTTGGGCATGCCATCGAAGCTGGATTGGGATTTGGTACTTGGCTGCATGGTGAGGCAGTTGCTGCCGGTATGGTTATGGCAGCTCATGTATCAGCGAGAATGGGTATGCTGAGTATGGAGGCTACTCATAGAGTTGAAGCGTTAATACAGCGTTGCAATCTTCCTATTCGGGGACCCAGACTTGGTGTGGATAGATATATGTCGTTGATGGCGCATGATAAGAAGGTAGAGGCAGGAAAGATTCGTTTCGTATTGATTGAGGCAATTGGTCGTGCGGTTCTACGAGCAGATGTTCCTGCGGATGTCTTGTCTGATGCAATTGAGTATTGCACCGTTTGACTGTTCAAGGCAGCACACGTTAGTTTCACGGTTCAAAATGCTGAGTGCTACTAAGTGGCGGATTTATTCCAGGTGAAATGGATTGTGACCAATAAAAAAGCGTGAGATGAAACTCACGCTTTTTTATTGGTGGGTCATAGACCTGCCCTACTTGGCTAGATCAACCATGTATTCCACGATAGCTTTGAATTCTTCATCAGAGCCGCTGTAGCCACCTTTAGCTGGCATTGCACCTTTGCCTTTGATGGCGCTTGTAATCAAGGTTTCCATACCACCTGAGATGCGTGGCGCCCATGATGCTTTGTCACCAAGCTTTGGCGCACCGGCAACACCTGCTGCATGACAAGTACTACAAACCGTGTCGACTACTTGCTTGGCCTGCGAAACATCGAATGTTGCGGTTGCGCCTACTGCTATTTTAGGTTCGGTGAAGCTTGCACCAGATTTATTGGCCATGTAGGCCACTGCGCGTGCAACTTCGTCATCGGTTAGATCTGGTGAGCCACCGCGGGCGGGCATGGCATTGAAGCCTTTAACTGCATGGTCAATTAAGGTCTGGAAGCCTGTGCTAATCCGCGATGCCCATGCTGCACTATCACCCATTTTGGGGGAGTTGGCGGCGCCGGTAGCATGACAGGAGGCGCAAATGGCGATATAAACCTGTTCGCCGGAGCGAGAGCCAGCCGGAATCGGGACACTGGCCTTCGAAACGCCAACTGGTTGAATGCGAGCTGTAATGGCTTCATTTGACATGGCGAGGCTGCCTATATCCGGGCTGCCCGAGCTAACACTGCTGACAAGTTTGACCAACAGGTAAATCGATACAACCGGAATAACAAAGCTAGCTACGATAATGCCTATGAGTTTTTTTGGCGACATGTTGCTCATCTGACTATCCGTCCCTTATGGAAAACCCGCAAACAAAATAGGCTGATTATAGCCTTAAAAGTCATGCGGACAAACGACCGGCGTAGACGGGTAGAAAAAAAACCGCTATTCTTACGCCCTCGCTCGGGATATCAACCCCAAGCCGGCAGGCGCCTGTAGCTCAGTGGATAGAGCGTTGGCCTCCGAAGCCAAAGGTCGCGCGTTCGACTCGCGCCAGGCGCGCCAGCCATCTCAAAGTTGTTTACCTTATCTGTTCCATACAATTCTTTGTTTTATTTCTGATGAGCGTAGTCCGAGTGGTGGCGGCATGGTCTTATATGCTCCTATACCTATATCAATGTCTGTTGCCGAGTTAAGGGGGAATGGCCTAAGTCAATGATTGGATTAACCAATATATCTAACAAAATATTAGAATTTTCTAATTAACTAATTTATAGTTCGTCCCGTGGTTGAATCAATTAACGGAGACGGACGCCATGTTCTGCAAGCAGATTCCTCATCGAGTTAGTGCATTGATGGCAATGTCGCTGTTGTTGATAGGTACTCCGGTGGCTGCTCACCGTGCGCCTGTGGCGACTGAAATCTCACAGGATGGCATTGTATTCAATGCGGGATTCGTATTGCCAAGCCAGGCTCTGTTTGCCATGCAGCCTGGTGAATCTTTTGCGGTAAATTTTCCATTGCTCGGTAAGAAGATCATCGTGCATGAGTCTCATACAAATCTGATTAATGGCGTGGCCTTTTGGCGCGGGTATTTGGCTGGTGATGTTCGCGCAAGAGTGACACTCCGCTTCGATGGCCAGGTATTTGTGGGTTCGATCCGATATAACGCGATTGACTACACTGTGGAGTCTGTTGGCGATAAATTGGCAATGCGTCCAGGTAAACCAGCCCAGTTTGAGCAAAAACAGGGCGACGTGGTTGGTTATCTGACTGACAAGCGTGGGCGCCCCATTGCAGTAAGGCCAGGCATGTACCAAGTGAATATGGCATTGAATACGCTGCTGAATGCCCAGGAAAATGACGTAATTCAGTTACCATTGCCAAATGGTCGCAAATTGCCGCTGGTGTTTACGGGCCGGGAAGTTGGTCACGAAGGTGCGGTGGATTGGTATGGCTATTCGCGTGATGACGGCAGAGCTTATCAGGCAACCCTTACCATGGGGCCCGATGCGACATTTGGTGTCATTACTACACCTGAAACAATTTATCGCCTGGAAACGGAGTCTGGTCGTACCTATCTGGTGGACGTTAAAGCAAACAGGCTACCAATCCGCTGAGCAGCGTCACTATGATTTGACTGCACCGACAACCGCCGCTGCCAATCTGGTAGAGCAAGTTAAGTCCATGCAGGGCTCGGTTGCAACTGCACCTATCAGTCAGCTTGTACCGACTAACAGCACGAATACAGGGGCAACTGTTGACGTGTTGGTGTTGTTTTCATTGTCATTTCGCCAGTCGCTGGGTGACTCGGCCTATGTGACCCGAATTCAGAACATTTTTGCCATTGCCAACCGGGCACTGGCGGATAGTCAAGTTGCTGGCAAGTTGCGTCCAGTCATGCAGAAAGAAGTTGCTTATGCTGACAACAACAATGGAACTGCCTTGGTTGAGTTGCAAGGTAATCGTGGCCCATTTGCTGGTGTTGAAGCATTGCGAACCAAGGTTGGTGCCGACCTGGTGACTTTCCTACGTCCATTCAGTTACACCAAATCGGGTGGGAGCTGCGGTGTGGGTTATGTACTTGGGGCTAATTTGCGACCCGATTTGTTGCCTGCACAAAAAGGTTATGCTTATTCAGTGGTGTCTGATGGACGCGATAAGGCCAGTAACTATTATTGCGATGACACAACCTTGGCACATGAGGTTGGGCACAACTTTGGGGCTGTTCATGATGTAGCTAATGCGGGTAATGGCAAAGGGGCTTACCAAGATTCCTACGGTTATGGCGTGGTAGGTAAATTCGGTGATGTGATGAGCTATCAATGGCCGAAGGTCGGTGTGTATTCCAATCCAAACCTGAAGACTTGTGCAAATCAAGCGTGTGGGTCGTCACAAGCCAACGTTGCGCGGACTTTACAGCTGAATATAAAGGTGATTTCCGAATTCAGGACGGCAGCGCCAACACAGCCAGTGCAAGTTACGCTAGCGGGGATCGTGGTTGATCGCAACACGGGGCGAGCCATAACCAATGCAAGTATTGGTAGCACGGATGCGAAAGCAAAGTGCGCTGTTGGTAGTAACGGTGTATTTCGGTGCACCACCTTGGCAGGAGCAAGTGGTGTGCTCACTATCAAAGTGGCTGGCCGCATTGTTGAGCCGGGTAGCTACGCGTACAGCGGCATGAAATCGAGTCTGACTTCGTTGCGGTTCACTATTAGATAGTCTGTTGTCTCCTCTGGTTGGGCCGGCTTGTCCGGCCTTTTTTCATTTCTGTTGAATGATTTAGTTTGAATGATGCAAGACTCCCAAAGAATGCTGCTATATTTCATGCCCCTGACGAGCGCACATGTCCTGTTATACTGTTCCGCTCTGCGGGCCAAAGCCCGATTTTTATTCTGACATTGCCGATAACCCGTACTGTTGTATCTATGCGCAGGTCGATATGATCGGTTGTTCATGTTGACGTGACTGCGTGATAGGCTGAATCAATATGTCGCAACTGCGACATTCTGAAGTCGAATCCCGCGCATAAAATGAAACAATAGTTCGGAGGGGACTCTCGCAACATGGCTTCGTTTTTAGATAGCTTTTTCTCGATGCTTGGCGTCGATTTCCGTTGGCGTATCCTAGTGGAATACGCCCCGTTATTCTTGGACGGTATCAAGATGACCTTGATGGTCACGTTGATTGGCGTCGTCTGTGGAACCGTTCTGGGTTTGCTTTCCGGCATGGCTCGATTGGGTGAGGTCAAACATGGCCCGTGGAAATACCCAGTCAAATATTTGCTTCGTTTGCCGGCGTCGGCCTATGTCACTTTCTTTCGTGGCACACCGTTGTTTGTGCAGATATTGTTGATTCATTTCGCATTGATGCCAATGCTGATTCATCCGACCGATGGATTGTTGTTTACCGGTGATACGGCGAGGCATATCAAGCAAGAATATGGTGCTTTCCTGTCTGGGATCGTGGCATTGAGTTTGAATGCGGGTGCTTACATTTCCGAAATCTTCCGTGCTGGTATCCAAAGCCTGGATAAGGGTCAGACAGAAGCATCTCGTAGCCTTGGCATGAACTACCTGCAGACTATGTACCATGTCGTGGTGCCGCAAGCGTTCCGCCGCATGTTGCCGCCATTGGGCAACGAGGCAATCATGTTGTTGAAGGATTCTTCATTGATCTCCGCGATAGGTCTTGCCGAGCTGGCTTATGCCGCACGAACAGTGGCGGGTGCCTATTCCCGCTATTGGGAGCCCTATCTGGCGATTTCGTTTATTTATCTGATCATGACGCTGTTGATGTCCGCGTTTGTTTCCCACCTGGAAAAGAGGTACGGCAAAGGTGATTCACGTTAAAAGTTTGCAAAAGGCCTATGGCCAGGTCCAGGTGCTGCGCGGCATCAATTGTGAGATCGCAGAAAAAGAAGTGGTTTGTGTGATTGGGCCGTCCGGTTCTGGTAAGAGTACATTTCTTCGCTGTATCAACGCACTGGAGGAGATTTCTGGTGGGGAGGTCGTGGTGAATGGTGTCTCTGTGCATGACCCGAAGACCGACATCAACAAGTTTCGTGAAGATGTGGGCATGGTGTTTCAGCGTTTCAATCTGTTTCCGCATATGACTGTATTGGACAACATTTGCTTGGCGCCAATGACTGTTCGAAAAGTATCGCGTGACGAGGCTGTCAATCGAGCAAAGGAGTTATTGGTCAAAGTAGGTTTGTCCAATAAGGCTGATGCCTATCCAAATCAGTTATCTGGGGGGCAGCAGCAACGAGTGGCAATTGCTCGTGCCCTGGCAATGCGCCCAAAAGTCATGCTATTCGACGAACCGACTTCTGCGTTGGATCCGGAAATGGTAGGTGAAGTGCTGGACGTGATGAAGAGTTTGGCCGAAGAGGGCATGACCATGGTAATCGTGACCCATGAAATGGGCTTCGCCAAGGAAGTCGCTGATCGGGTGTTCTTCATTGATCAGGGAGTGATTATGGAACAGGGCTCGCCTGATCAGATCTTCGGGGCTGCCCAAAATGAGCGGACTCGGGATTTTCTCAGCAAGGTACTGTAAGACGGTTGTTCATGAATTGACCCAATGCCCGGCTACATCGCCCGGGCATTTTTCATTTACAGACCAGTGCTATGAGCCATAAAGCGGCAGGTGTATGATGCGCGCTTTCCAGCATTGAAGTGAATTTATGTCCCCGCATCCCAGCGCCCCGATCGGGGTGTTTGATTCCGGCGTCGGTGGTTTGACGGTTGTTCGAGCGTTAATGGAGCGCCTACCGTTTGAAGACATCGTCTATTTTGGTGACACAGCCCGGGTACCTTATGGTGTCAAATCCGTGGATACCATTCGCCATTTTACAGGTCAGATAACCCAGTTTTTGCTGGATAAACAGGTAAAGATGTTGATCATTGCCTGTAACACTATGGCGGCGGTGGCGGTGGATGTCGTACGAGATATGGCGAACGTGCCCGTGCTGGATGTAATCGAGGCTGGTGCGCGTAATGCAGTCTTGGTGTCAAAATCCAATGCGATCGGCGTGATCGGCACCCCGACAACGATCAACAGTAACGCCTACGCACGTAGTATTCACAGTTTGAATCCGGGAGTGCGGGTGTTTTCACAAGCATGTCCATTGTTTGTGCCATTGGTTGAGGAAGGCTGGTTGGATCATCCGGTAACCCGCATGACGGCACATGAGTATTTGCGACCTGTTTTTGTTGAGCAGATTGATACGTTGGTGCTGGGGTGTACCCATTACCCATTGTTGAAACCCTTGTTGCAAGAGGTTGCCGGACCACAAATTGCATTGGTGGATTCGGCTTCAGCCATGGCTGAGCAGACTGCCCAGATATTGTCGGAGCGGCAGTTGGCTAATTCAAGTCGGCAGGCGCCCCATTATCATTTTCATGTGACTGATATCCCATTGCGTTTCCAGACGATTGGTGAGCGTTTCCTGGGTCGTTCCTTATCCAATGTCGACATGGTGAAGTGGAACTGACAACATAATGTTCCTGCATATTGTCTTTTGCTTATAATCAGTCATAAAAATGGACTGTATTGGATAGCACGCTTGATTTGCTGTCTAAGCGTGTAGAAACAGAAATAGAGGAGAGTTCATGAATTCGTTAGTTGTTCAGATTGCTCAACGAGGCTTGTTGGCCATAATTGTCGTGGCCCTGGCTGCATGCGCCACCCCGATGGCCGAACAACCAGCGTCAAAGCCTGCAGAGCCTGCATCTGTGGCCGCTGTACCTGCGCCTGTCTCAACTGTGGTTCAAAGTGAATGGGTTGGTGATTATCAAGGTAAATGGACTGTGGATGGGTTGGGTCATTCTGGTAAGGCAACCTTGACTATTACCGCAGTGAACGGCAACCAGATCATGGGTGAAGCCACTTGGTTTGACACACCGTTTGGTGATTTGACCGAACCGGTATGGCAAAGTGAGATCAAGACAGACGGTACACTGACGGTGCGCCACAAAAACAATGCCGAGTATATGTTGAAGCTGGTTGACCGTAAGTTGCGTGGCAACTTCAAGTATGAAGTGTATACCGGTACATTGGATATGGACCGCAAGTAGTTCTTGGAAATGGGTGCTTAAAATCCAAGCTGATAGCGGCCTTTGGCCGCTTTTTCATTTTGCGGTGGATTGATCGGCATTGCAAACTGTGGGGTAGGGGATGAGCATGGTAAAATCCAAGACTTTTCTGCTACATCGGGAAGCCCCATGAACCTCTCCGCGCTGACTGCCCTTTCGCCGCTGGACGGCCGTTATCAATCCCAAGTTGCTGGCTTGCGTCCGCATTTCAGCGAATATGCGCTGTTCCACAACCGCATCAAGGTCGAAGTCGAGTGGTTGAAGGCATTGGCTGCCGAGCCCACCATCGCTGAGATTGCACCATTTTCGAAAAACACTATTGAGCAACTGGACTATGTTGTAGCTCATTTTTCCGAAACGGATGCCGACCAGGTCAAAGCGATCGAAGCTCGTACCAACCATGATGTCAAGGCGATCGAGTATTGGTTGAAGGAGCGCTTGTCTGACAATCCAGAAGTGATCAAGGCTAGTGAATTCATTCACTTTGCCTGTACGTCGGAAGACATCAACAACCTTTCTCATGCTTTGATGCTGAAAGCAGGTCGTGATCAAGTTGTACTGCCGCAACTGGATGCAATTGTTGCCAAGTTGACCGAACTGGCCCATGACTTGGCCGATATGGCCATGATGAGCCGTACCCATGGCCAACCCGCCAGCCCATCGACAATGGGTAAGGAAATGGCCAATGTGGTATACCGTTTGCGCCGACAGCGCGAGCAGATTGCTTCTGTCGCGTTGCTTGGCAAGATCAATGGAGCAGTGGGTAACTACAATGCACACTTGTCGGCTTATCCATCGTTTGACTGGGAGACATTCGCGCAGCGGTTTGTAGAGAGTCTGGGATTGACTTTCAACCCTTACACCATTCAGATTGAGCCGCATGATTACATGGCTGAGCTGTATGACGCGATTGCCCGTGCGAACACCATCCTGATCGATCTGGATCGTGATGTGTGGGGTTATATCTCCTTGGGTTACTTCAAGCAGAAGGTCAAAGCGGGTGAGGTGGGTAGCTCAACCATGCCGCATAAGGTCAATCCAATTGACTTCGAAAACTCCGAAGGCAACCTGGGCATGGCCAACGCGCTGTTGAATCATCTGTCGCAAAAGCTACCGATCAGCCGTTGGCAGCGTGATTTGACCGATTCAACCGTGTTGCGCAACATGGGTGTTGCACTGGGGTACTCCATGCTGGGCTATGTGGCTCTGGCGCGTGGGCTGGGTAAGTTGGAGGCCAATCCGCAGTTGATGCATGATGATCTGGGCGATAACTGGGAAGTACTAGCCGAGCCGATTCAAACCGTCATGCGTCGTTATGGCGTTCCCAACCCATATGAACAGCTGAAGGAGCTGACTCGTGGCAAGGCTGGCATCAGCAAGGATGTGCTACATGCTTTCATTCAGGATCTGCATATTCCGCAAGAGGCCAAGCAACGGTTGCTGGACATGACGCCGTGGAGCTACCTTGGCAAGGCTGCAGAACTAGCTCGCCGCGTGTAAGTGGAGCGTTTTAACGGAGGTTGTCAGCAAAAGGCCCGTGTATCGGGCCTTTTGTTTAAGGTGAACCTGGGATGTATTCAAGCAAAGCCTGGCAATGTTGAGTCAGCGTATTGGATAAATATGTTGCCGCAGGAAGATTGCCATCGCGTGCGGCATGCTCAGTGGCTTCAGCCAAGTCAGCGGTGACGGCCAGCCCAAGTTGTCTTGCACTACCCTTCAGTCGGTGTGTGGCACGGCAGATGGCCGAGTGGTCACCAGATCGGGTGGCGCTGTCGAGCTGTTCTATGCTTTCTTGCAAACCGAGTCTGAAAGCAGCTAGAAGTTCATCGCCCAAGGTCGTTCCCAATTCAAGGGACAGCTGCGCCAAAGTATCGTGCATGGCCTGCAGGTCGTGATCGACATTCAAGGTGCCAGTTGGGGTTGAATGGTTATCTGTGGTGGAATCGAGTGTTGTGGTTGTGTGGGTTGCTATGGCCATGCGATTAGGTTTCATACTGTTGAACCAGCGTTTCAGCACGCCTTCCAGTGCTGGTTGGGTCACAGGTTTGGATAAAAAGTCATTCATGCCAGCGTCGAGACAGCGCTGCCGATCGGATTCAAACGCGTTGGCTGTCAACGCAATGATGGGCACCAAGCTGTTTGGTGGAGGGAGACGGCGGATTTCTGTAGCTGCTTGATAGCCATCCATGACAGGCATCTGGCAGTCCATGAAAATCAGATCGTATGAGTGCTGACTTGCAGCATCCAGTCCCTGTGCGCCGTTGTTGGCAACATCAATCCGGCAACCAAGTTTTTGTAGCATCAGCGTGGCAACACGTTGATTGACCGGGTTGTCTTCCACCAGCAGTAAGTGAGGCATGGCCGCTGCAGCTTGCTCAGCAATCGTGCGAGCGGTAATCAAGCCAGTTTCTTCTGGCCGGGTCTGACGGTTGAGGACTAATCGTAAGCATTCCAGCAGTTGTTCCTGGCGTATGGGCTTGGTGATATAGCCATCAAACCCGGATTCGGCTGCCAGCCGGCTATGGCCGTGCATCGCCAGAGACGTGGCCATCACCATGGGCAGGCTACGCCAACGAGGCATGTTGCGGATATGCTGGCCTAGCTCCACGCCATCCATATGGGGCATTTGCATATCAATCACCGCCATCTGGAAATCGGCCTCTGGCATGGCGAGTCGGGCCAGTGCCGCTTCACCACCCTCCAGTGCTTCAACTGTGATGCCAGCTTCAGCCAATTGCAAGGTGAGCAGTTCCCGATTTGTCGGGTTGTCATCTACTACCAGACAGTGTTTGCCCGCCAAATCTGCTGGCGGAACAAGTAACACCCGTCGATTGGTATAGGCTAATGGCACTTCAAACCAGAACGTCGAGCCTTCGCCTTCTTCACTGTCTACCCCAATCTGACCGTGCATGGCATCAATCAGTCGTTGTGAGATTGATAGTCCCAGGCCAGTGCCACCAAAGCGGCGTGTGGTGGAGGCATCGGCTTGGCTGAACGGGTTGAACAACCTTTGTTGAATTGCAGTCGGAATGCCGATACCCGTATCGCTGACCGTCACTTTGAAGCACACCTTGTCTGCACAATCTTCACATGGTGTTGCTTGCGCACGAACGGTCACTTCTCCTTGCTCGGTGAATTTAATGGCATTGTTGACCAAATTCAGTACTACCTGACGTAGGCGGCTTGGATCACCAATCAACCGGAAGGGTACAGACGGTTGTACCAAATGGGTAAGCTCCAATCCTTTGCTGCGTGCCCGTTCGGCGGCCATTCCCATAACGCTCTCCAGCAGCTGGCGAGGATCGAATTCGATGATTTCCAGCTCCAGTTTGCCGGATTCTATTTTCGATAAGTCCAGAATGTCGTTGATCAAGGTCAGCAAGGCGTCGCTGGCGGTGCGAACAGCTTCGGTATATTCATGTTGTTCGGTCGAGAGTGGGGTATCTGCCAACAGGTTGGAGAATCCAATCACTGCGTTCATTGGTGTTCGAATCTCGTGGCTCATATTGGCCAGGAATTCCGATTTGGCCCGGCTGGCGGCTTCCGCTTCTTGTCGGGCAGCTTCCAAGGCGATTTCCTGTTGTTTGATCTCGTCAATATCGACATGAATCCCTAGCATGTGCGTTGGGGTACCGTCAGCAGCGCGCTTGACCACCTTTCCGATGCTGTTAATCCATTTCCAGTTCCCTTGCTTGGTCTTCATGCGGAAACGTACTGCATAGATACCGATTTCCCCCCTGAAATGTGCATGCAGGGCAGCTTCGGCTGTTGGTCTGTCCTCTGGGTGCATCAGCTGAAGCCAAGTGGCGCTTTTTTGTGGCAATTCGTGTTCGGCATAACCCAGCATCGACATCCAACGACCGGCAAAAATCACCTCATCAATGTGTGGTTGCCAATCCCAGGTACCCAGTTCCGCACAGTCGATTGTCAGTTGCAGGCGACGTTCATGTTCACTCAGGGCTGCATCGCTTGCCAGTTTTGCCGTGATGTCCTTGGCCGCACCGACAATGCGTCGCACACTGCCATCGGCATTATGTTCGGCCAGCGCACAAATATGCAGTGTCCGTGTCAGGTTGTCTGTTTTACCCAGACAAGCCATGCATTCCCCTCGGTTTCGGCTTGGGGTACGCATTGAGTTCAGCATGGACTGTAACGTGGCTTGCTGGTCTGGTTCAAAATGGCTCAGCCATTCAGACAGCGAAAGTGGTAATTCCTTTGCATGACAATTCAGCAAATCCTGCCAATAAGGGGCCAACCACAACTGGTCTGTTTCCGGTAGCCATTCGAAAATGCCTTCGCCGATCGCTTCCACTGCCAGAATAAAGCGCTCGGCCTGGGTTCTGGCATTTTGGCTCATATGCTCTGCCAAACGCTGTGCCCGTGTACGGCCAGTCATCATCAGATGAATGGTTGCACTCAGTAACAGACTCAGCAGTATGCCCAAGATCAGAATGGCGCCAGGCAAACCCAAAGTACCAATGCGGCTGACTTGCTCGCCTACCTGCCCGGTGACACGGATAGTCCATTTTCTGCCAGCCACATCCACTACCACGGTGTGGTTCAGCACATCGCTTCTTTTGTTACCCAATGTGGGCTGTATCAAGGAAGCGCGTGTTGGCTGGTGCTGGGCGTGCTGATGGCTGACGACAAGGTAACGTTCATTGATGATGCTGCCATCAAATATCTCAAAGTCCAGCAGCCCATGCTGCAGTTTGATCACTTGTTCAACAATGGCATCTACATTGAGCGGTAGATACAACCAGCCATAGACCTCTGACTGTCGCAGTGATAATGACGGAGGTGCCACACCCGATAGATAAACCGGGGCTACCATGATGATCCCGGTCATTTCATGTCGCCCCTCCGCGACCTGTATGGGGCCAGAGATGGTCGGCAAGCCGGACGCAGTGGCATTTTCGATTGCTGCTCGACGTGCCAGCTCACTGCGAAAATCCAGGCCGATTGACGAGTGTAGGGATTCAATGGGTTCTGCAAACTCGACCAGGTAGTGTTCCTGGCGAATAACCTGGGTACGGGAGAGCACCTTCAATGTCACGGGAGCACCCAGTTTGGCACTGGTGATGTCCAGAAAAGCGTCAACATCTTGTCGATTGACCCGGCGTGCAAAACCCAGGCCGAGGATACCTATAGCCTGCTTATCATGTGTTACCAGCATGGAGGCACGCTTGAATTCGTCAGCACTGGGCGATGGATTGGTCAGGAACAAGGTGCGTACACCCTGTAATAGATGCGCATGAATGCGTAGCTGGGCTCGAATTTCCTCAACCAGCTTTTCGGCCTGATAGTTGAATTGTACGGATGCCTGGGTGGTTTGTTGTTGCCGCGCATAACTGGCAAAAAACAGCGTGGCTGCCAAACTGATGGCAAATGCGATGACCGCAGGCAGCAAACCTTTGATCCGCACCAGGGAAGGTCCATCCATCGTCATTCTTTTGATATAGCTTAATTCGTCATCATTTGGTGATGCTTCGTACACATGATCCGATAAGAAAACTCTATCGCATAATAGCCAAGTAAAATTGTCGGGTATTGGTGAGTGTGTGATAGATTGGCTCTATTGAAAATGGAGTGTAAATACCATGATCGATGCATTGATGCCGGAAGCCTTACAAAGTCTTGCCACCGTCACTCATAGCCACATGATCAAAGCAGCCTTGGCTGCAGACCGGTTGACCCGGCGTTTTCCTGACTGGGATGTCGAGCGTTGGACTCAACTGATTGATCATGCCGAATGGCAGGGACGCAGCACGGTCGCATGCTTGTTGCATGAGACCGTGCGTGCCAGCCAGACCTACTCTGTACAGCAAGCTGAACGCGTTATCGCGCGTCGGTTGTTCCCGCTGGCCTATCGTGCCGGGCGGGATTGGTACGATGCCGAAGGTCTGCATGCCATGATCCATCACTATGCCTCGCGTGCTTCAAACGAACCAGGCTATCTTGGCCATGGCTTTTCCATCTGGTGGTCGTTTGTTGAGGCTGAGCAACAAATCACTGATGAAATACAGCGATTGTGGTTGATGGAACGCTTTGTCGAAATGGCTGCTCAGTCCTTTCCAGGTTTTCCACCTGGCCATCCAGACTGGATTCCCCCTGCTTGGGTGGCACATGGCAACGTCAGCCTGACCAGTGCATGGCAGGTTTGTCTGCAACGCCCTGGTTGGTATGGCCATCATCTGTTGAGTCTGGCAGGTTTGTCGCGAGCGCAGGCGGGCCTCGCTCCCGAACACTGGCAGCGGGCGCTCGAAACATTGGTGGCCAAGGCGCAACGGCAATATCTTGATCCTGCCGACAATGTACTGGTGTTGCCTGATGATATACCTGAGCAGCCTTGGTCGGATGACGAATGGGGCGGGAATCTGCTGGCTTTTTCATTGGCAATGCGCGCCAATATTCATGCTTTGACGCTGGCCGATGCACTGGCAACACTGTGGGATGAGGCGACGTCTATACAGCGATGCGGCTTGCAAGGCGCCATGGCAAGGCTACTGATGGCGGTATGAATTGATAGTTAAATACTATTAACATTATTTTAATAATCAATTTTATAAATATTTCGAAGGGCTTTAGCATTGCGTCATCACGATTCCCGTGCAGTTCGCTCTGAAAGGAAAGCTCATGAAAACCGTTGGCCAAAAAGTAGAAGCTTTTTCCGTTGTTGGTGTGAAACCAGGTTTCAATAACCATGAAGAAAATGGCGTATCGGCATTCGAAACCGTGACGGAAGCCTCGTTCGCCGGTAAATGGAAGATCATTTATTTCTACCCGAAGGATTTCACCTTCGTCTGTCCGACTGAGATTGTTGAATTCAACAAGCTGGCCAAACAATTTGAAGAGCGCGATGCCGTGTTGCTGGGTGGTTCAACTGACAACGAATTCGTCAAACTGGCTTGGCGCCGTGACCACAAGGATTTGGATCGATTGGGTCACTGGCAGTTTGCGGATGTGACTGGTTCGCTGGTGGATCAACTGGGTGTACGTGACGCGGCTGCTGGCGTGGCACTGCGAGCTACTTTCGTGATTGACCCGGACAACGTCATTCAGCACGTATCCGTCAATAACCTGAATGTCGGACGCAATCCGTCAGAAATCCTGCGGATCCTGGATGGTCTGCAAACGGACGAACTGTGCCCGTGCAACCGTCCGGTAGGTGGTGCGACGCTGTAACGTCCGATTTTATACCTGAGTGGTGTCCAGCCTTGTCTGGACACCTGGAGAGCAAAACATGGAATTTCTTGAACCGATCAAAGCTAGGATTCCGGACTTTGCCAAGGATGTCCGACTGAATCTCGATGGTGTCATTCTGCGTTCCAGCTTGACTCCGCAGGATGCAGTGGGTGCGGCATTGGCTGCGGCCTTTGCTGCCAAAAGTGCTGAGCTGGTTGCTGCATTCAAGGCCAGTGGTGTGTTGTCACCCGAAGAAGAACAGGCCGCGTTGAGTGCTGCTGCGGTGATGGGCATGACCAATGTCTATTACAGCTATGTGGATATGGCGAATGACGCCGATCTGAAAACCTTGCCAGCCCAGATTCGCATGAATGTCTACCAGAACCACGGTGGTGTGGACAAGCGGCGCTTTGAATTGTATGCCTTATCGGCTAGTGCTGTAGGTAAGTGTAAGTTCTGTGTGGCATCGCATGCCGATGTGTTGAAGCAGGAAGGAATGAATGCCACGGCCTTGCGCGATATCGGGCGCATTGCCGCAGTCGTGAATGCCGCAGCCCAGGTTCTTGCGTTAACTGCTTGAATTTGGTGATCTCACGCGCCGAAGTCGGCGCGTTTTTTCGTTTTTAAAGTTGCATTTTAAATACAAGTTAAATATCATGACCAGCAGATGACCTGAAAGCTGACCACCATGCAACTGACTCGTTTTACTGATCTTGGCCTGCGCGTGCTGATGTATCTCACATACCGTGATCGAACGGCATTTGTCACGATTGGCGAGATTGCCGAGCAGTTCGAGGTACCGCATAACCACCTGATCAAGGTAGTCAATAAACTGGGTAAGTTAGGTTGGCTGCATGCCACCCGTGGCCGCAATGGTGGGCTCAAGCTGGTGGCAGATCCACAGTATTTGAAGCTGGGAACCATTTTGCGAGAGCTGGAAGGGAGTACCCAACTGATTGATTGCGAATCGCCACCCTGTGCACTGAAGGCGGGTTGTCGCTTGAAATCTGCGCTGGATGTGGGGTTGGAGGCATTCTATCGTGCGATGGACGATGTCCGGTTGGCTGATATTGTGGCAGCGCCAACAGGCGACAAGATTGTGACTCTGCACCACCATTACCTGTCCCTGCATCACTGAGTACCCATGAAAGACATTGCACATCAAATCGGCAAGGCACGCGTGGCGGCAGTTGTCAGCCACTTTTATGCTCAGATCCGTGAACATCCTACCTTGTCGGCGCCATTTGCCGGTGTCCAGGATTGGCAGGAGCACGAAGCCATCTTGACCCACTTCTGGTGGGTGACCCTGGGGGGCGAGCGCTATTTGGACTATGACTATCAGGTTGCACCCAAGCACATGCAGGCGGGTTTTACCCCGGCTTTGCTGGCAGATTGGCTGGCCTTGTTTGCAGCCGTTGTCTGCGCCATGTTGCCAGAAGAATTGGCCAGCCCTTGGCTGGAACGCGCCCGCCGCATTGGGCAATCACTGACATTAATGCATCAATTCACCGTTGCAGAGACCACTTGAAAAGGAGCCCATCATGACCATGAACCATCCCGATGCCTTTTTACCTTTGGCTAATTCCCTGGTGATCGGTGGCGGTGTCGTCACTGTTGCTACAGTCTGGCTGGCCTATGGTGCACCCGCAACCCAATTGCCACTGCCCGCCCAGGTGGCGACCCATATGTTGCTGATGGTTGTGCCTGGTGTGTTCAAGATCGGTTGTGTGATTCGCCTGGCGGCATTGCATGCCAAGCGGGAGCAGCAGGCTGGTGCTGGTTCGTCCATTGCCATCGGTTAAAAGTTGTATTTTATATGTAACTATATGAGGAGTCATTGTGCTGACACCCGAAGCGTTGTCTTTGATTCAAGCCACTGTCCCGGTTTTACGTGAGCAGGGTGAGGCGATTACCCGCCACTTCTATCACCGGATGTTCAACCATCACCCGGAGCTCAAGAATCTGTTCAATATGGGCAATCAGGCTGCAGGCGAACAGCAGCAAGCATTGGCTGGCGCGGTGTATGCCTATGCGGCAAACATCCACAATCCCGCAGCATTGGCCCCAGTGCTGGAGCGCATTGCACACAAACACGTCAGCCTGGGGATCACGCCAGCACAGTATTTGATTGTGGGGCGTCATTTGTTGGCTTCGATTGCCGAAGTACTGGGCAGCGTGGCAACACCCGCCATTCTGGCCGCATGGGATGAGGCCTATTGGCTATTGGCGATGGAGCTGGTCGCTATTGAGGCGAAACTCTATCAGCAGGCAGGTTGGCAGGCCGGCCAAGCTTGGCGGCAGGTGAAAGTGTCCAGAATTGAGCCGGCATCGTGTGATGCGTTGTCCTTTTATCTGCAAGATCCAGCTGGTGCCGACTTGCCTGTGTTCGAGGCCGGGCAGTATCTGAGCGTGGCATTGGATGTCCCAGCAATCGGTTTGCGCCAGATTCGCCAGTACAGTTTTTCTGATGCGCCGGATCATCGTACCTGGCGTATCACTGTGCGCCGAGTGGCACAGACCAATACACCGGCCGGCATGATGTCCAATCTGCTGAATGATACGGTCAAAGTCGGGGATTGGCTGGAGGTCGGCCCACCAGCGGGCGAATTCGTACTTAATCAGGTTTCCGACCACCCCATCATGTTGTTGAGCGCGGGGGTTGGCGTGACACCGATGGTGTCAATGTTGAAACAACTTGTACTCAGTCAGCCACAGCGACAAGTGTTGTTCGGCTTTGCGGGAACGTCAGTTCAGCAATTCCCGCTTTGGCGGGATGTGCGTACCGCTTTTACCGCCTTGCCCAATTCGGACTGCTACCTGTGGTTTGAGGGGGAAAGCGAAATGGATTTGCCGGTCGCACAGGTTTACAGTGGTCGCATGCAGTTGTCTGATGTGGCGGTGCTGCCGCTGGATGCCGACATCTATTTGTGTGGACCGCTGCCTTTCATGCGTACCCAGCGGCAATGGCTATTGGCACATGGCTTCGATCCGTCGCAGATCAGATATGAAGTATTTGGCCCGGATCTGTTGGGTGGTTTGGATTAAGCACGCAATAACAGCACTATTAGAATAAACAAACCCCAGGCTGGTGGCCGGGGTTTGTAATCGATGGTAGATCAAGAATGCGTCATATCCAATGGCACAATCCATTCCTGGTATTGCGTGTCGGTCAGATAACCTAAAGCCAGCGCCGCATCCTTCAGCGTTGTTCCTTCATGATGGGCCTTTTTGGCAATCTGGGCGGCCTTGTCGTAACCAATATGACGGTTCAGTGCAGTCACCAGCATCAGGTTTTTATTCAGATTCTCGCTGATTTTGCCAGTTTCAGGTTCGATGCCCTGTGCGCAGTGTTCGTCAAACGCAGTGACGGCATCGGCGATCAGCTCGATGCTTTCCAGCACGTTATGCACCATGACCGGCTTGAAGACATTCAGCTGGAAATTGCCTTGGCTGCCCGCAAAGGCCACCGCCGCGTCATTCCCGAAGACCTGCACGCACACCATGGTCAGTGCCTCGCATTGGGTGGGGTTGACCTTGCCCGGCATGATGGATGAGCCGGGTTCATTTTCCGGAATGCGTAACTCGCCAATGCCACAGCGTGGGCCACTGGCCAGCCAGCGTACGTCGTTGGCCAGTTTCATCAGCCCGCCTGCCAGCGTGCGAAGGGCGGCAGAGGTATTCACCAACGCATCGTGGGCTGCCAATGCAAAGAACTTGTTGTTGGCAGATCGGAATGGGAAGCCTGTCAGTGCACTGATTTTGGATGCGGTCGTATCGCCGAACCGGGGATGGGCATTCAAGCCGGTACCGACGGCAGTGCCGCCGATCGCCAGGTCATACAGACCAGGTAGCGCGGCGTTTACGGTGTCCAGGCCGAAATCCAGCTGGGCGACCCAGGCGCCGATTTCCTGGCCCAAGGTAATTGGCGTGGCATCCTGCAGATGGGTACGGCCTGTCTTGACCAATGATTCATAAGCTTTAGCCTTGGCAGCCAGCGTGTTACGCAACTGCTTGATGGCCGGCACCAGGCGATGGTGCAACTCTTCTACCACCGCGATATGCATGGCAGTTGGAAAGGTATCGTTGGAGGATTGGCCGCGATTGACATGATCGTTCGGGTGAACAGGGCTTTTGCTGCCCAGCGTGCCGCCTGCCAGCTCAATGGCACGGTTTGAGATTACCTCGTTCGCGTTCATGTTGGATTGTGTACCAGAGCCGGTTTGGAATACGACCAACGGGAAATGGGCATCCAGTTTGCCGGCAATCACCTCATCGGCTGCCTGCACAATCAATTTGGCCTGCTCGGCAGGCAGTTCGCCCAGCTCTGCATTGGCTTCAGCCGCCCCCCGCTTGAGAATGCCCAGCGCACGAATGACTGGCCGTTGCCATTGAAAACGCGCGACCCCAATCGGGAAATGATGAATCGAGCGCTCTGTTTGCGCACCCCAGTAGCGGTCTGATGCAACCTCAATGGCACCCATGGAGTCGGTTTCGATGCGTGTAGAAGACATTCTGCAGTCCTTGCGATGGTCAAAGGTAGAGGAAAACGGCCAATCTTGAGCGGCCCGTTGGCATGGTCGCATAAACTTGGTTATTTGATAATGATTGTTATTATTGATGTGGGTCGCGATATGAGGTGGTCATGGTTCAACTGCCCTGTTGTCAGCATAGTTTGCAAGGTTTGATCTGCCATCATATGTCGGGCTCAATGATCGGTCCGACGATGTACCCAGGCATGCTGGGGGCAAGTCCGATTCTGCCTTGTTTTTTGAAGCAGTCAGCTGCAATACAGTCTACCTGATCTTGAATGTAGATCATGAAGCCACTAAATTGGCACCCAAGATGGCGGTTGTCTGATCGGGTGAATCCAGGTGCTGCAGTTGCAAATGGTTTCATTCTGATAATCGTGCAGAAGAGCCGGATGTAATCAATGACCATATCGTAGGCAAGATCGAGGTGATCCATGAATTTCGTTAAACACGTAGTCTGGGTGATGGCTGGGTTGGCAATGGCTGGCTTGGCCCAGGCGGCGGATGAAGCTTGCACGCGTGCCTTGAACCTGGCACCGGTGTCGATCAAGTTGTTGAGTGCGGCACAGGTGCAGGTAGAACGCGGTGCGATCCCCTTGGTTGGGTTGTTGCGCCAAACCGCTGGCAATCTCCCGGAAGGTGCTGTGCTCCAGTCGTTGAAGGTTGAATCGGCTGTGGTGCGGTTGCAACTGACAACCGTGACTGCGGCCATGGCAGCGCAGCTGAGCTCGGATTTGGCCCAATCATTGGGGTTTCGTCCACGCGCTGAGGTCACTACCGAAACGAACGTGCTACTGCAGGCGAGTTATGCTGATCTGGCATCCGCCTTTGCCTGCCCGGCTGCGACCGCTCGAGCTGTCCACCTGCGTAGTGCAGAAGATCAGTTTGATGCGCTTTATCAACGTGCAGTCAAACGGGATTTGAGCATCAGCCTGTTTCGACCCAAGGCGGTGATGAAGGCCAGCAGTTTCAAGCAAATCAGCCAGTATCCTGTCGAATTTGAAGCCAGTGGCAGTTTGGCTGAATTGGTGAACTGGCTGGATGGTGAGGCCAGGCAGTCTTATGCCGCAGCCATCCACCAATTCGAGCTGACACGGTTGAAAGATGGCCAATATCAGACCCGGTTTGAGTACCGTTTGGCTGGGGAGCCGGTACTGCTGCTGGCGCCCCGCTGATACGTGCTTGATCCGATGCTGTCGGATTTATTGCCAGGCTCTGGCCAAGATCCCGTCAAAATCCACATCGGCAGGCAAGGTGCCGAAATGCTCACCCCATTCGCCACCTAGCCTGGATCGGCAGAATGCATCGGCAATGGCTTCCGGTGCATGTTGCAGCAACAAGCTGCCTTGCAGCGCCAGTGCCAGATCCTGAGTAATGCGGCGAGCGCGGGTTTCCAAGGTGGCAGCATCACGCAGTTGATGTTGCAGCTGACTGAGGAAGCGATCAAAAGCGGGGTGCCGGCCAACTGCCAGTGCCCATTCAGCCTGGAGCACCTCGACGGTTCTGGGTGATTTGCTCAACGCTCGCAATACATCCAGGCACATGATGTTGCCAGAACCTTCCCAGATTGAATTCAGCGGCATTTCACGATAGAGGCGGCCGAGTAGTCCATCTTCGACATAGCCATTGCCGCCCAACACCTCCATCGCCTCGGCAGCGAATTCCGGGCCGCGCTTGCAAACCCAATACTTGGCAGCTGGCGTGGTCAGGCGACGGAATAGGGTCTCCGCTTCATCAGTCTGCGCATCGAAGGCCCGCGCCATGCGAATGCCAAGCGTGACAGCGGCTTCGACTTCCAGTGCCATATCCGCCAGCACATTTTTCATCAATGGCAGGTCGATCAAGCGTTGGCCAAATGTCTTGCGATGGCGTGCATGATGTAAAGCCTGCACCAATGCTTGCCGCATGCCGCCAGCGGTTCCGATCACGCAATCCAGGCGGGTGTAGGTGCCCATCTCCAGTATGGTCGGTATGCCCCGGCCTTCTTCACCAAGCAACAATCCCCAAGCCTGATGAAATTCTACCTCGCTGGACGAATTGGCACGATTGCCCACTTTGTCTTTCAGGCGCTGGATATGAATCGGGTTCTTGCTGCCATCCGGCTGCCAACGTGGTACGAAAAAGCAGCTGAGCCCACCGGCAGCCTGGGCAAGCACCAAATGTGCATCACACATCGGCGCCGAAAAGAACCATTTATGGCCAGTGATCAGGTATTCACCCTGACCGATTGATTGGGCTGTGGTGGTATTGGTCCGAACATCTGATCCCCCTTGTTTTTCCGTCATGCCCATACCAATCAGCCCACCACGTTTTTGAGCGAAGGGTAGATCCCGGGCGTCGTATTCCTTGGAAAACAAGGTGGGTAGCCACGCCTGCACTGCAGCCGGGCCTTTGGCCAAGGCAGGGATGGCGCCATAGGTCATGGTGGTCGGGCATAACGAACCTGCTTCCACCTGTGCCTGCATGACATACGCCACAGCGCGTGCGACATGCGCCCCTGGCTTTGGGTCAGCCCATGGGCCAGTGTGGAGACCACGGTTGGCGATACCTTGCAACAGCTGGTGCCAGCTGGGGTGGAATTCGACTTGATCAATGCGATTGCCGATGCTGTCAAATGGTTTGAAGACCGGCGTGAATTGATTGGCCAGCCGGGCGTGCTCGAATGCCGTGGCTTGCCCTAGCTCGGCGCCCGCCTGAGTCAGCCACGCGTGCGCCCAGCCCGCACCTTCACGTTCGGTTGCCGCCTGCAGGACTGGGTCTGTGGTGAACAGGTTCCAGTCGGTTAGTGGTGGCGTCTGGTTGGTGACTTCATGGGTTTGCCAGTTTTGCATGGAATTGCCTCCTTCGATCAGGTGTCGGTTCGCGGCATGACTCAGTCGGTGTGATAACCGACTGCACGTAAACACAGGGCAACCAGTTCATGGGCCAATGCACCTCGGCTGGCTGCGTCCATTTCAGCCTGATCCGGCGCCAAGGGGCCGACCAGCGCTTCGGCCAGGGCGCCGACCAGGCAAGCTGCCGTCACCGATGTCATCTGGCGGGGTACGTCGCCCTGCTGCACGGCCTCGTCAATCAGTTGCACCAGCACTTGTGCATAGGCTTGTCGCAAGGCCAGTCGTTCAATATCCAAGGTGGCGTCCACCGGTTCTGCAATCAGTGACCAAGCCATGCGGGGTGCTTGCAGCGCACGTTGTGCAAAAACCCGGATCGTGTCGGTCAGACGATCTCGTGCAGGCCCGGACTGAGCCGCGACCTCTGCCATGACCTCGACTTCTCGCATGCTGGCTTGCCGAAAGACTTCTGCGAACAGATCGGCCTTGGCTGGAAAGTGCCGGTACACGGTCCCGGTTGCCACGCCAGCGGCGGCCGCCACATGGCTGATCTGTGTTTCCATGAATCCGCGTTCACTGATCAGTTGTCGTGCAGCATGGACGATGCGAGCACGTGCATCGGCTTTCCTTGCTTCGGTATGAGACGTCGGGCGATAAACCAAGGTATGAATCCGGATTCATTTTTTGAATAAGGCTACGCCTTGGGGTGTCAAGCCGTCAAGATGGTTCAATGAGAACAGGAGGCTGGATCAAGCCATGGCCTTCTTGTGCTGACACCGCCAGCACAACGTATCAACGACACGATGCGATGATCAGGATGGTTTGTCTTTGCATTCCGGTCGACTTTCCACTTCGTCGATCTGCGGGGTCCAATCCTGCGCCAGGCTGCTGGTTTTGCGCGCCACAATGTAATAGCGCTTGCACGGTTCCACTTTCAACTTCAGCAGCCGGGTTTCCGGTACCCGGAAGCCGGCAGCCGGGGCGGTAACCAGCTTCAGGACATGATGACCCGGTTCGATGGGGACTGGGTTCTGGTTCAGCATGGCGGCTTCGCCATCAATGGAGACGAGATGAGTTAGGTAGGTATGCATCGCGGCGCGGTGATAGCGTTCACCATGAATGAAGCTGACCTGATTGGAATAGGTGGCGCAACCACTGGCCAACAAAGATGCGCTGATCACTGTAAGCGATTTCCACATGGTGGCCTCCTGACGAGCGGTACAACATGTGTTGGCAATGCAATGGGTGCTGCGTTGTAGGACGCTTGAAGAAGGCGGCAGTTCGCAAACATTCTGCAAATTTCTGTTTTACTGCATCCAACCACCCGGGTTGTCCGTATTTGAGTGTGCAATCACACAAACTGGTAAGGAGACCCGTCATGAACCGTCAATCTCTTCCTCTGCTCATCTTGTCCGCGTTGGGCATCTTGTCGCAAGTCACGACTGAAGCGGTTGCTTCCAGCCATCGCGAAGCACCGTTCATTACCCGCCATCCCAAAGTGGATGGTACCGATTTATATCTGTTCCGTTCGTATGAACCAGGCCGAAGCGACTATGTCACGCTGATCGCCAATTACAGCCCATTGCAGGATGCATATGGCGGCCCGAATTATTTTCAGATGGACCCGGATGCCCTATATGAAATCCACCTTGACAATGATGGCGACGCGAGAGAAGACCTGAGTTTTCAGTTCCGCTTCCAAAACACTTTGAAGGATCTGCAGCTATCGATAGGTGGCAAGCAGGTGTCTGTACCGTTGATCAATATTGGCGGCATCAACAACGTAAACCCGGATGTGCTGAATGTGCGGGAGACGTTTAGTGTCAACATGGTCAACGGTGATCGCAGGGGCGGGCGGCGCATGGCGGTGACCAATGCTGATACCGGCGCAGCCAGCTTTGACAAGCCAGTGGACAATATTGGCAACAAGTCTATTGCCGATTATGCGGCCTATGCAGCCAAGCACCGCTACAACGTCAATATCCCGGGTTGCAGTAAGCCAGGGCGCATGTTTGTCGGACAGCGCAAGGAAGGCTTTGGGGTCAATCTGGGCGAGATTTTTGACCTGATCAATGTCAAAGCCCCGGCCACGGTATTTGACCCAGGTGCTGAAGATAAGGGGCTGAATACCATTGCAGACAAAAACGTGACGTCGATTGCGCTGGAACTGCCGATTGCTTGCGTGGTGAAAGGCAATGACCCGGTGATCGGCGCCTGGACAACGGCGAGCTTGCGTCAGGGGCGTTTGCTCAACCCAATGCCTGCCAGCGACATCAAATCAGCTTCGCGTGAAGGTGGTGCATGGGTGCAGGTATCACGCCTGGGTATGCCACTGGTCAATGAACTGGTGATCGGCCTGAAGGACAAGGACAAATTCAACAGTAGCAAGCCGAAAGACGATAGCCAGTTTGCCAGCTATGTCACCAATCCGACCTTGCCAGCGTTGGTCGAGGTGTTGTTTGGTGCCGCAGGTGTGCGGGCGCCGACCAACTTGCCGCGTCAAGATCTGGTCACCGCTTTTTTGACAGGGGTACCGGGCCTGAATCAACCCCTGAAGGTGACACCGTCCGACATGCTGCGGCTCAATACCAGCATGGCACCCGTTGCCAGGGGCGCGCAGAAGCGATTGGGCGTGATTGCGGGTGACAATGCCGGGTTCCCGAATGGTCGGCGGCCCGGCGACGATGTGGTGGATATTGAGTTACGTGTGGCCATGGGTCGCCTGTGCACATTGAACTTGGACTGCAAGCCGGCCGATGCACCATCTGGTGCAGTGGATTTCACTGACGGTGCACTGGTCAACGATGGTCAGTTCGACATGACATTCCCCTATCTGACCACTCCGATCCCAGGCTCGCCATTTGTCACTGGCAACGCCAATATCATGGCCGCGAAACGTTGAGGAGGGCTGATCATGTCTCAACAAACATTAGTGCTGATCGGTCTGCTGGCTACGTTATTGGCGGCTTGTGGCGGTGGTGGTGGCGGGGAGGGCACGCCAACGCCCAATCCCGGCCCTGCAACGACAGATGCCTTTACGCAGTCGGTGACCTCAACAGTGGCCAGTGCCCCGGACGATGCCGAACCGGTTGCGATTGATTCGGTCATGCTCAGCCAGCCGGACGACAGGGAACCTGTGGCGATCAACTGATACGTTGGTGACAACTAACTGACACACAGGTTGATGCAGTTGTCAGCCTGTGTGTTCTGGAGATCACAATCATGATGTCGTTATCCAGACCGTGGAGACGGCTGCTTGCTTACCTGATTTGTCTGGGGATGGTGATGTTGACCACCTTATCGCAAGCAGCCAATTTTGTACCGGCAAGTGACGAAATGGTGGTGGAAACGCTGCCGACCAAAACCGATCCGGCCCTACGTGAACTGAAATCGTTGCGTCTGCAGGCAAACCGGTCACCAGAGAACTTGACGCTGGCCTTGCAGGCCGCACAACGCAGTATCGAGCATGCGCGACACAGTGCCGATCCGCGTTTTCTGGGTTATGCCGAAGCGGTGCTGGTACCTTGGTTACGGCAACCTGTAGTACCGATCGATGCGTTGGTGATGCAAGCGGTGATTTTGCAGAGCAGCCATCGCTTTGCTGAGGCCATCAACATGCTGCAAGTTGCATTGAGGCGTGACCCACACCATGCGCAAGGTTGGCTGACGCTGGCCAGTATTCATCAGGTGCGTGGTGAGTTGACGATGGCTCGTCGGGCTTGCCTGAAACTGGTGCCATTGCTGGACAGCGAGGTGGCACTGGACTGTGTGGCCGGTGTGGACGCGATGACCCATCGTGCAGCCGCCAGCTATCGGCGGTTGCAGCTGCGCGTGAATCATCCCGATACGCCAACCTGGTCACGCCCGTGGCAACGGGTTCAGTTGGCAGAGCTGGCAGTACGTCTGGGGCAACCGGACGAGGCCGGCGCCTGGTTTGCACAAGCCATGCAACAAACGCCAGATGGCTATGTGAAGGCCGCCTACACCGATTGGTTGCTAGATCGTCAAGCCTATCAAGCGGTCGTGGAGGCCCTGGGTAACGATAGCCGAGCCGACTCGCTGCTGTTGCGTTTGGCATTGGCGCGGCAGGGCTTGCGGCTGCCGCAGGCCACTCGGGATATCGAGACCTTGGCCAGCCGATTTGCCGCCGCTCGTCTGCGTGGCGATTCTACTCATGCCCGGGAAGCGGCCCGTTTCGAACTGCATTTACGGCGCCAGCCCAAGCTGGCATTGGCCTTGGCTCAACGCAACTGGCAACAGCAAAAGGAACCTGCCGATGCGCGTATCTTGCTGGAATCCGCTCTGGCTGCGGGCCAGTATGAGGCTGCCAGGCCCGTGCTGACTTGGTTGGCGACAACAGGGGTGGAGGATGCCTCGCTGACGCCACTGATCCGCCAATTGAAAAAAGGGATGACATCATGACGCGTATTCAGTGCATTGGACGCTTGCTCATGGCCCTGCTGTGCAGTGCGTGGGTAGCAACGTCTGCGCAAGCTCACAAGGCGAGCGATAGCTATCTGGTACTCCAGGCTGCTGGCAACACGGTGACCGGGCAGTGGGATATCGCCTTGCGTGATCTGGATGAAGTCATGGGGCTGGATGCCGACCAGGATGGGCAATTGACCTGGGGTGAAGTCCAGGCTCGGCACGGCGCCATCGCTGCCTATGCGTTGTCCAGGCTGGTGCTGACTGGCAACGGTCAGGTCTGCCAGTTACAGGCGGGTGGCCAGCAACTGACTCGTCATACCGATGGCACCTATACTGCCCTGCCGATCCGGGCCGATTGCCCGGCCGGCGCAGATACCTTGCGTATTGGCTATCGGCTGCTGTTTGATATTGACCCACAACACCGTGGTCTGGCCAATCTGACCCTTCAGGGAACGGTGCGGTCATTGTTGTTCTCGCCGGGCAACGTTGAACAGCAGATTGATCAACATGGCCTATGGGATACCGTGCTGGCATTCGTCGGCCAGGGGACTTGGCATATTTGGATCGGGTTTGATCACATCCTGTTTCTGTTGTCGCTGTTGTTGCCAGCCGTGCTGGTATGGCGTGATGGCCGTTGGGAAGCAGCGAACAGCCTGCGTGATAGCGTCGTCGATGTGGTACGGATCGTGACTGCCTTTACCGTCGCGCATTCCATCACCTTGTCGCTGGCGACGCTGGGGGTGATTGGTCTGGATAGCCGTTGGGTGGAATCTGCCATTGCGGCTTCGGTGCTGCTGGTGGCCGCAAACAATGTTTATCCGTTCATTCGGGGTAAACGTTGGCTGGTCGCGTTCGGGTTCGGCTTGATCCATGGCTTTGGTTTTGCCGGCGCATTGGCAGCACTTGGGTTGCCGACCACGCAGCTGACGGCTGCGCTGGCCAGCTTCAATATCGGCGTGGAACTGGGCCAGCTGTGTATCGTGCTGGTATTCGTACCCCTTGCGTTTGCTTTGCGGCAGCGTTGGCTCTATCGCCGCTTTGCGGTGTTGGCCGGCTCGTTGGCCATCATGGTGCTGGCCGGTACTTGGTTCATCGAACGGGCATTCGATGTGGCGATTTAACCTGGATATTTCGCAAATTCGCGAGGTGATGGTGCAGGATTTTGATTCATAGGGAGATGTCGTGAAGGAGTCGCGTAGTGGTTCTTACGCGCGACAGAACGAAAATCTTCATATGGATCAAAAGACAAGCTAGCACTCGCGTCAATTTATGAAATATCCAGGTTAATCAAATCGGAACATGTCCATGGCCAAGACACCGGCTTCTACACCGGTGTAAGGTCGGCAGGCCTTTGCATCTGGCCCGGCTGCACCGGCTGCGACGACCAGTGGCAACCAGTGCTCGTCAGTCGGGTGGGCGCGCTGGGCCGCCGGCGCGTACTTGGACATATCGCACAGTTCGGCATGGCGGCCATGTTGCAGGTTCTCCCATACCCACTGTTGAAATGCGGTGACATAGGGCTCGGCCGCGTTGGCGTGCGGGTCGATTTCGTAAAGATTATGGGTCAGGCTGCCCGAGGCGACGATCAGGATATCTTGGTCGCGCAATGGGCGAAGTGCCTCGCCCAATTGGTAATGGTGTTCGCCAGCGGCCTTGGCCTGCAGGGCAACCTGCACGATCGGGATGTCGCCAGCCGGGAACATTTCGCGTAGCGGTACCCAGGCGCCATGATCCAGACCACGTTGTGGGTCGATGACAACTGGCTCACCCAGCGTGCGCAATTGGGCTGCCACCTGCTCGGATAAAGCCTGACTACCGTGCGCCGCATAGGTTTGTTGATAGAGTGCGGGCGGGAAGCCGTAGAAATCATGGATGGTTGGCAACTCACCGCCATCGGTCAGGCTGATGTGTCGAGCCTGCCAGTGGGCTGATATGACCACAATGCCTTTCAGCCCAGTCAATGGTGCCACGGCAGCTCGCCAGGCTTGGCCAACCTGACTAGCATCCAGCGCCAGCATGGGCGAGCCATGGGAAACGAACAGCACAGGCAATGGCATGATGGGGACTCCACACAGATAATGTCGATAGTGTGGCACCAATGATCACGCCGATAAATCCGCCCGGGCAGGACACACTGTTCCAACCATCACGCCAATGCATCCAAATTGGCATCTGCTACGTATAAAGAAGCTGTTCCCAACCGTTGGTAAAAAACGGGCTTCCAATCAACCAACAGGGCTGCGCTCCATCATGATAGACCCAGGAATGCTGTCGAGCCTGCTGCTGCAATCGGCGCGGGGCGACCAGCAGGCATTTTCGGCATTGTATCGACACACATCGGCGAAACTGTTTGCGGTGGCACTACGTATATTGCAAAGGCGCGACTGGGCGGAAGAAGTGCTGCAGGATTGTTATGTCAAGATCTGGCAACACGCCGGCGAGTATGGCGCGGATAAAAGCCAGCCGATGACCTGGATGACCAGCATCGTGCGTAATCGCTGTATTGATTGGTTGCGGCGGCCACGCGAAGAACATTTGCCGGAAAATGAAGATGGTGAGCAGTGGATCGATCTGGAAGATGAATCCGACGGGCCCTTGCAATTGTTGGCGCAGAACCAGGATACCGCCTGGTTGGCGCGGTGCATGGAGAAGTTGACCCCACGCGAGCGACAGAGCATCTCGTTGGCTTTTTATCATGGCCTGAGTCACAGCGAGCTGGCAGATCACCTTCGGGAGCCGCTGGGCAGTGTCAAAACCTGGGTGCGTCGTGGTTTGGAGCGACTGAAAGGGTGTCTTGCCATATGAACTACCGGAATCCCGAACTGTTGGACAAATTGGCTGGTGAGTATGTGCTGGGTACCTTGCGCGGCTTGGCCCGAAAACGCTTTGAACGATTGATGGAGGATAGCGCCTTGGCCCGTTTGCAGGTCACCGAATGGGAATCTCGCTTGAATTCGCTGGCAACCATTACAGAGGAAGTAAAACCGCCGCAGTGGGTATGGCGGGTGATCGAATCACGGATTCGGTCTAACTCGTCGGCCAAGGCGCGTGTTGCCCAGGTGGGGCGCTGGGGGACGGCATGGTGGCGTGGCCTTGCACTGGCGATGTCGGGTGTGGCGGCCTTGCTCGCGGTTTATGTTGGCATGGCCCCGCCATCGGATACGGTCGCCGTTCGCAGTTATGTGGTGGTACTGAACAACGACAAGATGAAGCCAGTCATGTTGGCGGAAGCAGACCCAGAAAAAGGAGAAATCCGTGTGCGGGTGCTGATTGGTCAGCAATTGGGTGGCCGTAACAGTCTGGAACTGTGGGGCGTGCCGAAGGCAGGGCAACCCCGGTCTTATGGGTTGCTGCCGGCCTCAGGCGTGGTGCGTTTGAAAATGGATAAGCCCATGGATCAAGTGCTGGTAGATATTGCCGCCCTGGCCGTGAGCCTGGAGCCGCCAGGTGGATCGCCAACTGGCCAGCCGACCGGGCCAGTGCTCTACAGCGGCGAAGTGATTCGGCCAATATGATCTGGTAAGCCGGGTGGGTTGTCGGATGGCGGCCTGCCCGTATCGGAAACGAGCCAGTGCAGGCTTGTGCCAATCACCTGCTTTTTGCTACTTCCCCTCGTCAGTGCTTTTTGTTGAATGATTTCGCAAGTATGAATACAAAAAATTAACGTCGTTAATAACTATGCAATCGTCATTTGAGTGTTAGTATGTAAATGGCATTAATTGCCCAGGATCTGCGCCAGGCTTCAGCTACAGCGAACCGTCCCGTCATTTGGCCGGCGTGGAACCATGAAATCCAACACTCATCGGAGGATTGATATGCAACGTCAACGTTCTCGTCGTGTCGTCATGATTGTGGTTGCCGCCTTGACATCCGTATTGACGACCGCCAATGCGGTACCTGTGACCAGCCAGTACATTCAGAAGTCTGCATCCGAAATCAGTGGCATGCTCGGCCGTTATGCACAACCACGTGTGTATGTGAACCAGATGGCGTGCGGTGAACCGCAACTCAGTGCCGTTGCTTGCGGTCCGTACACCATCAGTGTCGGTAGCCAGTTTCTGAATTCCATTGAATCCCGTTTCGGCAACTACACAGCCAAGGCCGTATTGGCACACGAATGGGGGCACAGCATCCAATTCAGCTATGGTATTCGGCTGAATCCGCCCTACCAGGAATTGCAGGCAGATTGTGTTGGTGGTTCATTCATTCGCTATGCAGAAACGACGTTGCGTTACCCATCGTTTATTGCCGGTGCTGCCAATTCAGCCCGTGCTGCTGCCGATTACCGTGAGCACGGTACACCTTCACAGCGCGACTATCACACCAGGGCTGGATACAGCCGTGGTTTCAACTATTGCTTCAGCTAAAGCAATACTGGCCTGATTGTCGGAAAGACGACGGTGAGCAGGTAATTCGTCGTTGTCTTTCCGTATGCCTGATGTCTGGTTTTCTGGAGAGACCATGAGCAAACTACGCATAACTTATAGCCTGCTGGTGGTAGCAGCGATTGGTACGCTGGCTTGGCTGAATGGCCACGAGGAGCAACAATCCGTTCCGTCGGTGGTCAAGGTGCCGGACTATCTGCAGGATAGTGCGGACGAGACCCCGCTCCAAATCGAGCCAGATGTCGGCAAGAGCCCATTTTTGCCAACCGCAGTGCAATCCCCATTTCCGGGTATGCCAATGCTGAATACACAGGGAGGGAAGGTCGCTGGCGAGCCTGATATCCAACTGCCCACGCCAGAAGAAGTGGCGCAAAAGCAGCAAATGGAAAAGCTAGGCTATCTGATACCACCTGAGTATTACCAAATGGAGCTATCCGCCTTGCGTGAATTAGCTGAAAAAGGGGACACTTTTGCGCTGGTGCACTTGGGAGAACGTTACTATTTTGACATCAAGAAGCGTCAATCCGGTCCGGATTTTGAGGCTGGTGTCGATTACACTCAGTTGGCAATCAAATCGTTGGCTGAAGCGCTGGCACGGGGCAATGCCCATTCTGCGGCCATGATCTCCGAAATCTATTTAGTCGAGAATAAACCGGTTGAAGCCACTGCCTGGAACCTGATTGCCGAACGCATGGGTGACCAGCTGAGCGTGGATTGGTTTCGTCGAACCAAGGATTATCAGCAGCTGAGCGCCAATGACCGGCGCACTGCCGCCCAACAGGCTGAGCAATTGCAGCAGGCTTTGGAGCAACAACGGGCTTCGCTGGTGTCTAAATCGCGTGACACCAAGACTTCATAAGGGAAGGTGGTGCAGGGCAAGTCTGTATTGCCTGATGCGTTGTTATGGGTTGCAGTCGATACTGGCCTTTCTGCACCCAGAGAAAGTGTCCAGCACCAGTTCGGCAATTGTTATATCCAACTCAGCCTTATTGGCTTTGGCTTGCTTGATTTGCTCTCGGTGCGTCATCGTTTGCCAATGTCCGGCAAAGTGTATTCGTACAAGGCGAATGAGGTGACTGGCGAGTAAGACCATGCATTGATGGCTGCATTGTCATCCACAAGATGCTTGAGTGTTTCTGTTCCAAGCCATCCGGCTGGGATTGTCTGGTCTGACGCATGCAAATTTCAAATAGGGCCAGACAGTTCAATCTCGTGTGCAATCCTGTCCACAGGCCATTTCAATCGGCTCTCCCAAAGGTACATAGACCCTGAACCAGATTACGCAGCCGGCCTGGGTTGTGACCCAGGCCATTGCCGGCAAGGCTTAATAAGTTGCGTTCTTTTGCAGGTCCCATTTTTTCGGTGTACCTGGCTTGATGGTGTCGCCACTGAATGCGTCATATTGGTAGCTGATCTTGGTGAAGTTCAGCGAGAACGATTCGCTCGGGCGGTCGCCACCACTACTGACAGAGTAGGAGCTGACGATTGGTGCTTCCAATTCGATCTTCAGGTAAACCTGTTGCTTCTTGTCAGCCCCGCCAGTGTGCAGGAAGTGGATCTCAGCCTTGGTTAGCGATTTGCCACAAATACTTTGCATGAACAGCTCAGGCGAAGCAATATCGGTCGCCTTGGTGAACGTCAGTTCGGAAAATGACGGGTTGCTGGTTTCTCGATCTGTTCCACCACTGACAGCGGAAATGGCACGACCGACACCAAACTGCATGGACTCAATGGTGATCCAGTCAGTGTGGCCGTCAATAGTGGATGTACCTTTGATTTCAGTACCAAATTTCAAGAGGATCATGATGTAAGTCCTTAAAGGTTGATAAAAAGCGGCCATTTGGCCTGCCAACGGCGAGTAATCATTGGCATTGGTGTTAAACAGGCGTCAGGGTCATTGTTCTGATCAATTACGGCATCTCATTTTATTGGGGTCGAATATTAGGTGGTCGGATTCTGAAGTGATATGAGCGCTAGTTCAGATGAAATGAGCCTTTAATAGAAGTTCATCATAGAGGCCTGCTTTGTCACGATGCAAGCATATGCTCGCATGTGAATGCGAATGCAATTCGCCCGTTTGGGTGGGATGGATTTAATTTAATTTGTTGTTTTTATTTATTTATTACTCTTTTCCTGTCTGGGGGTACTCGCCGTAACGTACATGTTTTCATTGCCACGGTGTCAAGATCCGACACGCAAGTTTCTTAAAGATATTCATTTGGCATGATGTGTATGTTGGAGGTCGGTACACTTCATTTTCTGCATGTTTCATTGTGGCTGGATGATTGGATGGGCTGAGGTTCAGCACACTGAGCTAGGTGTAATGAAGGCGGAAACAGCAAGGTAGGTGATGAGATAAACGGTCTGGTTGCCCCATTGTGATCCGATACTTGCCAAGCCTGTTTGGAAGGCTGGATGTTTGCTGACGTGAAGCTGTGATCTCCCTCACGCCAGCCAAGATAGGTCGCTAGTCGCGGAACTGTCCGTCTCGTTTCTGCATGGAAGCCATGATGGCTTCCTGAATATCTGCAGACATCAGCATGGCGGCATTCCAGCCAGCCACAAATTTCAAGCCGTCTTCAATAGAATGATCACGCGAGTAATTCAGCACCTGCTTGGTGCCGCGAATGACCAATGGTGATTTCTTGGCAATCTCGGTGGCGATGGTCATGACTTCTTTCATCAGCGTATCACGGTCCGAAAAACTACGATTGGCCAATCCGATCTGGACAGCTTCGGCCCCACTGACACTGCGACAGGTAAAGGCCAGTTCACGGGTCAATCCTTCACCAATCAGGTATGGCAGGCGTTGCAGTGTGCCCACATCGGCGACCAATCCCATGTCGGCCTCTTTTACGCTGAAATAGGCATCATCGGTGGTATAGCGCATGTCTGCTGCGCAAACCAGATCAACCCCGCCGCCGACACAGGCGCCGTGGATGGCAGCCAGCACGGGTTTGCGACAGCGTTCCAGTGAGGTCAGGCAATCCTGCAGGTCCAGAATGATGCGATGCAGTTTTTCGCGTGCCCGTGCTTCACAAGTGTCTTCGATTCGGGTCTTCAAGCCCATCATCATCATCAGGTCGATGCCGGAGCAGAAATGCTTGCCGTTGCCAGCCAGTACTGCTACACGGGCAGAAGGTTCTTCGTCGATCCAGTCAAATGCGCGGCGGATGTCGGCCCAGAGTGTTTCATCCATTGCGTTGGCTTTGTCCGGGCGGTTCAGTTCCACCAGAGCGACGTGGTTTTCAAGGGTGATCTTGATGGTGTCGAGTTGCATGGTGTGTCCTTGTGAGGGGCGGATCAATAAGACAACTACTCAGTTACGTTTTTTGGGTATCCAGGCCCAGATCATCTCGCACTGTATGGGTGATTCACCGCTCTGGTCAGAAATGATCACCGGTACGCTGACTTCACCTTTGTCTTGCGACATGATGGCGGCTATCTGTTCAGGTTGCAGCGCTGCTACGGCTTTCATATCACCTTGTGCACGTTTGAGGTAATCCACTTTCAAGCTTTTGATCAGTGGCAGTTTGTCGTCTGGCAAATGCATACCTACCGCGAAACCGGTGGCTGTTTCCGCCAGTAGGGCCATGGCTGCGGCATGTACACCTTTGATGTGGTTTTGAACGCGTCGCCGATTTCTAAGGCTGACGACGACACGCTCTTGTGATACTTCGTCAAATCGCAGCTTGGCAGTACCCAGAAATGGTACGACATTACCGAGCAGAAAACTTTGCAGGCCTTGTTTCAGGCCGTTGGGTAAGCCATCCAGCTTGCCGACCAGTCGGGTCATTTGGTTACTGGTTGCCATGTCACTCTCCCTTGATTTATCACGGTTTGGTTTTATGGGCCGGCACACTGGTGCAGGCATACCGTGTTGTTGAATATATTGTTCGGTACCCGAAACGGATTGCCATGCGGCACGAGGTGAGTTGAGCTGCATGGTTGGTTATTCAGGCCAGTTGGCCGCCAGCCCCCAAACCAAGGCGAATCTGCTTGATGATATCGTCCAGAATCGCCGAATTTTCCATCACCCGGGCTACCTGTAATCCACCTTGCAGCGCTGCCATGATGGTAGCTGCACGGTCACGTGGCGTCCCTTTGAAGCGGAAATAGCCTTTGGTCTGACCCTCCGTCAGGATCAGCTCAGCCCAGGCCAACAGCTCCCGCATGAAGGCTTGGGTTTCTACCTGGATTTCTGGCGGCAACACGAGGTATTCGGCAGACAGTACACCGGTAGGGCAGATTCGCTGGTTCTGATCGTAATAACGCACGATCAGGTCGAAATACCATTCCAGCTTCTGCCATGGGTCACCTGCCAGGGTTTCCTGTTCGCCAGTCCAGCGTGCAAAACGTCGTCGGTAACGTTGAATCAGTGCCACACCCAGATCAGTCTTGGTCGGGAAATGGTAATGGATGGCTGCATTCTTCATACCCAGTGCAGCAGAGATGTGCTGGTAACTGAAGGCGGAAAAGCTGCGGGTCAGCAGTAGCTCTTCCGCCAGGTCGAGAATGAGCTTCTTGGTATCGGTTTTGGCTGGGGCACGCATGCAATCGACTGTACTTACTGATTAGTAAGCTGTCAATTCCAGAGCCATAACGACACTTGGCGGTTATTCCATACTTCCTTCCAGTTGACGCGCCAAGCCGTATTCCTCAATGAATTGCATGAATGCCAACAAGGCCGCCGGCTGATTGTGGCGGCCTGCTGTGACCATATAGTAGTCGTTGCGAGTGGGGGGATGATTGGGTAGCAGCAACAGCAGCTGGCCAGATGCCAATTCGTGTTGGCATAGAAAGTATGGCAACAACGCAATACCCAAGTCAGCTTTGGCGGTTTCCAGCAAATGTAGCAGGCTGTTACTGCGAAGCACTGCTTTGAGCTCGACGGTTTTTACCTCGTCATTGCTATACAGCGGCCAAGCCGGAACTGCATAGTGCAGCAGGCCTGCATGCCGCGATAGTTCATCCAGCGTGTCAGGTAGCCCTGACTGTTCCAAGTAGGTGGGTGAGGCTACCAGCACCCGGCGAACCGGTCCAACACGGCGTGAGACAAAGGTGGAATCGGCCTGTTTACCGGTCCGAAAAGCGATATCAATACCTTCTTCCACCAGATTGACGATGTTATCGGTTACCAGGCAATCTACCTCGATTTGCGGGTAACGGGTATGAAAGGCCTGGATCATCGCCGGGAACAATCGGATACCCGATGCTTCTGGTACCGTGAGACGAATTCGTCCGGCTGGTGCTACCCGTAGCTGTGAGATGGCTGCGTTGGCAGCTCGGGCGGCGTCTACCATCCGCTGGCAGTGTTGCAGATAGAGCTGGCCGGCATGTGTCAATGTCAATCGCCGAGTGGTGCGCAGCATCAGTCTGACCCCCAGCGCATCCTCCAGTTCGGCTACGCGCTGACTGACCGTTGATTTGGGCAGGCCCAACACCTTGGCTGCAGCTGTAAAGCTGCCATTTTCCGCCACTTGTACGAAAACGGCCATGCGATCCAGTTCCAACATATTGTTCGTCTATGCGGATAATGATTCCTTATTTTAACGGCTAATCAAACCAATTGGGCGCGTTTACACTGCCATTCATCAATCACTGGAGTACACCATGAGTCAACTGAATGTCGTTGCCACCATCGTCGCCAAAGCAGGTGCCGAACAACGAGTGGAAGACGCCCTGAAGGCATTGATTGCGCCAACCCTGACTGAGGCCGGATGTTTGCAATATGACCTGCATCGTGATGTGGATAAGCCCGGCGTGTTTGTGTTTTACGAAACCTGGACAAATCGTGAGCTGCTTGCCGCTCACCTGCAATCCGCACACTTGGTGACCTATCAGCAGGTTGTTGATGGCTTGGTCGAGGCATGGGATATGAAATTGATGACACGCATCGGCGTGTGATGTGCATTGGATTGTCAAATCAGGAGAATATGAATGAAAGCTGTTGGGTTATATCGTTATCTACCCATTGATCACCCTGAAGCGTTGTTGGATGTAGCACTACCAGATCCAATACCGGGGCCGCATGACGTGTTGGTGGCCATTCGCGCCATTGCCGCCAACCCAGTTGACTACAAGGTAAGGGCGCCGAAGGATCATGTCGAAGCGATGCCGAAGGTGCTGGGATGGGATGCAGCGGGCGTGGTTCAAGCTGTTGGTTCCGCCGTCAGCCTGTTCAAGCCGGGGGATGAAGTGTATTACGCTGGGGATCTCACTCGCCAAGGTAGCAATGCCGAACTGCAATTGGTGGACGAACGCATTATTGGCCGCAAACCAGTCAGTTTGAGTTTTGAACAGGCAGCAGCGCTGCCATTGACAACCATTACTGCCTGGGAGGTGTTGTTTGACCGATTGGGTATTGCCCAGTCTGCAGAAGCGAATCGTGGTCGTTCCATTTTGATTCTGGGGGGGGCCGGTGGCGTGGGTTCCATTGCCATTCAACTTGCAAAACGGGTGGCTGGTTTGCAGGTGGTGGCAACAGCATCCCGCCCGGATTCAGCTGCCTGGTGCCGCGATTTCGGTGCAGACGAAACGGTGAACCACTTTGCTGACATGCCGGCACAGTTTCGCGAACGAGGGTTGCCAGCGCCGGATTACATCCTGTGCCTGAGCGATACTGATCTGCACTTTGCAGCGATGGCAGAGCTGATCAAACCACAAGGCAAGATTGCCAGCATTGTGGAAACCACACAGCCGGTAGCGCTGAATTTGTTAAAGGGCAAAAGCGCCAGTTTCCATTGGGAGCTGATGTTCACCCGGTCGTTGCATCAAACCGATGACATGATCGAACAGCATCGTCTGCTGAATCAGGTAGCGGATTTGATCGATAAAGGTACATTGCGCACCACATTGGGTGAGGTGATACGGCCGATCAATGCCGCCAACCTGAAGTTGGCCCATGCCAAATTGGAGGCGGGGCGGGCTATCGGTAAAATTGTGCTTAGCGGGTTTTGATGTTTTATTCCTGAAACCGCCATTTGGCAAATCAGCGGTGCCGCGTGGCGGAATCTGCGATCAGCAACCGGCTTGGGCTACGCCGGCCGCGCGTTTTTTCAATTCGTCGTGCGACAGATTTTCGATGCGGCTGGCCAGGTACCAAGTGTTCCCACATGGGTCTTTCACACCAGCATTGCGATCGCCATAGAACTGGTCGGCTGGTGGTGAAATGGTACTGGCACCAGCTTGCAAAGCGCGGGTATAGGCTGCATCGACATCAGGCAAATATAGATAGAAACTGCTGGTTTGCGCTGGCCAGGTTGGCTGTGAGCTGGAGAGCATCAGCATCGAACTGCCAATGCGGAATTCAGCATGACGTATGGCACCTTGGTCATCGGTCAACATCTCAGTTTCTTCCGCGACAAAAGCTTCCTTCAGAAACGCAATCAATCTTGGTGCATTGTCGGTAACCATATAGGGAGTGATGGTGTGATAGCCATCAGGGATGGGCTTGACTGACATGATGGGCTCCTATGTTGGTTCGTTGAGAACTGGCTGGATAACGTTGATAGTGTGGCCAAGTCGTGCCGGGTACGTCTTGTAAAAAACGGAAATGTTAACCCTGTAGACTGACATCAAGCGGTACGTGGTTTGGATGACGCCCGCGTTGCTGCCAGTAAGTACCGGGAGCCAAGCCGGAGAATGCCCGGAAATCATGACTGAAATGGGCCTGATCGTAGTAACCACATTGCAGTGCCAGATCGGCCCAGTCCACCTGTAACGCCTGGAATGATTGGCCGACAGCATGTTGAAAACGTTGTAACCGATAGAACTGTTTGGGCGATAGCCCGACATGTTGCTGAAATAGTTGTCCTAACCGACGTGGTCCGATGCCAAGTTGATCTGACAATTGCGGGACAGATATCGGATGCGGCGCAGACAATACGTGGATGGCATGATCGAGCATGGGGTTGGCTGTTGACCATTCGGCGAGCTGGGTCAGCAAAGCTTGCTCCAGTAATTGGAAGCGTTGCTGGATGGAAGGTGTTGCCAAAATCCGTTCACGCCATTCATGGCCACGCCGGCCCCAGATGGTATCCAGCGAAACATGCAGATTCCGCAAGCTGCTCAACGGGTGATGAACAAACGGGTAGGCACCACCCGGTCGAAAGTGGGCACCAATGACAGCGGTCGTGCCATAGGTATCCAGCACGAAATAGCGACTGTGTGGGCCGGAGATGACACTGTGTTGGAAACTGATCGGGTCGGTGGCATCAGTATCCACGTAAACCTGCATCGGCTCGTCCAGCAGGTTGATGACCAGTTCAACAGACCCGGTTGGTAATAGTCGTTCACGTTGGTATGAGGTATTGACACCTTCTGCAAGCCACAGCAATTCGACGAACTGGCTGAGTGGTGGGCCTGGCGCATAGCTTAGATAACGCATGATGCCTCCGGTGGTCGGGCAACTGCGATCAAAGACCTGGGTGATCCTGCTAGGTCACATTCAGAATATGTTACGGTCTTGCTGAGTGTGCAAACAGGGTTTCAGGCCAGCCAATAGCACACATCCGGTACACCCTCTTCATTATCGCTGCCATCGCCATAGCGGATGGCGACGAAACCATGGCGCTCATAAAATCGACGGGCACCGTGGTTGTCGGCAAAGGTATACAACATCAATGGCCGGCCAGCACGGTTCATGGCGTGAGCAAGCAAGGTACTGCCAATGCCTTGACCGGTGACGTCCGGTAACAGATAAAGTTGATCCAACCACCAGCCTTCCGCATGCTCATTCAACATGTAAAACCCGACGATGCGTGTGTCTTGCATGGCCACCATGATGATGGCCGAACGAATCTGTTGGGTCAGCCATTGTTGAATGGACTCATCGCTATGCTTGAGGGGGGCATAGGGTAGGTATTCACGTCGTGACGCGGTGAATACCCGCGTAATGTCGCCCGCATCGGCTTCGGTAGCCGGGCGTATGGTTAACGTGGACATTCTGCCAGATTGACCTCGCTGCCCTTGATTTCTGCTGAGGCGCCAGCCAGCCGACTGCCGGTACCCTCGTCAGCTTGCGCGATGATCAGACTGGCGAAGCGAAGGGTATCACGTATACCAACACGTGCACTTTTCACCCCTTTTTCCTGTACCGCGTCCAGTCGTTGCCGGGCTGCATCCTGCGTGGAGTAAACACCCAGCGAGATGGCGTTGCGCCAACGACCTGCATCATTGACGATAAAGAAATCACGTTCAGACAATCCCAGCGCCTGCAGTTCTTCTGTTTTTTTCTGTGCATCGGATAATGACGACTGCGGCAGGATATACACCCAAAAGCGGGTTTTAGCCTCGATACGGGCATTGCCAAGTGGCTTGCCGATTTTCAAGGTATCCAGTAATTGTTTGGCACGTGGCAGGTCTGCCATTGGGATTGCGTCCCAACGGATGCACTGCTGAGCGGACGCCATGTTTGCCGGTGTTTCGGCCACTTTGGTTGGAGTGGGTTGGGTTGTAATGGTTGCATCGGACGCAGGCGGTGTAACCGGTGTTTCTACCGATTTCTCATCTTTGCCTGTGTCAGTCGTCATTGGGGCGGTGTCCGTAACCAATTTCACACTGTCGGCATGAAATTCGCGCTGGTGCCAATCCTGCACTGGTGGTTCAGAGAGATGGGTATAGCCGTATACCAACAGATTGGTAACAACCAGACCAAAAAACAGCCATTTCATTCGCGTACGATCCTTAGCAAACCTTCCAATACCAGATTATCGACCATGATGACCGTCAGTGAGAGGTGTGGTTGTAATAATGAGGCGTCACCGCCGGACAAGACACAACTGACTGGTGGGAATCCGGCCTGCACCATTTCGTGCTGCATTCGGCCAATGGTGCCGATCAATGCTTGCATGATGCCCCCGTGGATGGCATCGGCCGTGTTGGTGGGGAAGGGAATATATTGTCCATCACGGCGACCAAGCTCCGCAGTTCCTTGCGCTAAGGCCTCTCGCATCAACCGAAACCCCGGCGCGATGATACCACCTAGAAAGTGGCCGTCGGCGGTCAATGCATCTACCGTCATGGCCGTTCCGATGTTGATTACCAGGCAATGTCCCTGAGTCAACTTGCGTGCGCCTAGCAGGGCGGCCCAACGATCTGGCCCAAGTTGCAATGGGTTGGTATAGCCGTTGTGTACATCCAATTGCTGGTGGGTCGGGGTCAGCCATTCAATCTTGTTGATGTGGCGGGCCAGCAGATCGGTCAATTGGGTTTTGACTGAGGTGCCCGCCACGTTGGCAGCCATGATACGCATGACGGGGGGCAGGTCAACCCATTGCAGAGCCAATTGCTCCAGCTGGTTCAGCAGGGCGTGGCCACGTGCTTGCCACGCATGGCCATCATGCAACGCCCATTTGACACGGGTATTGCCGGCATCAATCAAAAGCCACATGGTTTTCAGTTCATTGGTCAGTGTTAAGCGGAAGTAACTCAGCGGCGCTGTCGCAAGCTCAGTTCCCCTGCATGAATACGTTCGATACCCGCTGCATCCTCCACGATCAGTGCGCCGTCCGCATCCACCCCGCGTACCAGTACCGTACGTCGAATGCCGGCGGGGGACAGCAAATCCACCACTTGCTGATGGAACAGGTGTGCTGCCTGCCAATCGGCTTGGAGTGCAACAAAGCCTTTTTGTTCGAATGTCTGCATGACGTCGTCCAATGCCTGCAGGATACGTGCCAGGACCAGATTGCGCGACACCGGTGGCGACAATGTACTGCTCAAATCCGTGACGACCTGATCGATGTTCGCTTGGGCTGTGGCCGACAACTTGCAGTTCAGGCCAATACCTATCACCGCACAGGAAGGGCCCAGTGAATCCCCTTGCACTTCGATCAAGATACCAGCTAGCTTACGGCCATCCAGCAATACATCATTTGGCCACTTCAGGCCTGCCTGTCCGATACCTAGCGACTGCAACGCCTTGACCAACGCCAGACCGACCGCCAGGCTCAAGCCTGACAAATAGGAGACGCCTTGTTGAAAACGCCATAACACGGAAAAAGCCAAGCTGCCACCTAACTCGCTAACCCAACTGCGACCTAGCCTGCCTCGACCTGCTGTTTGCTGTTCAGCGGCCAGGATGGTGCGGTGTGGTGCACCCAGTGAGGCCTGTTGCATCAGGACGGTATTGGTCGAGCCGATCTCATCCTGGATATGCAGATGAAACGGGGTGGTGTGCGGGCCAAGCGCCTGATTGATCTGTGCGGCATCCAGCCAGTCGATCGGCCGAGGCAGTCGATAACCGCGCCCTCGTACTGAATACAACGTGATGCCCGCAGCTTCGACACCTTGCAGGGCTTGCCAGATGCTGGCTCGCGACAGATTCAATAGCCGGGCCAGATCTTCCCCGGAATGGAATTGGCCGTCGGATAACAGGCGAAGGACATTGAAACTATGTGCGTTCAAGGCTGGGTGCAAGGTAGCGGTTGATCAGGTGCGGAATGTTAGCACAGCAAGGGTATCTGGCTGTTGCCAGTACACCACGGGGCTTGACCGTCCATCCAATTGCAATGGGGAAAAGGTCAATATCTGCAAACGGTGGGCTGATCAACGCTGACTGATGGCGGGTCGAATCGATTCATGCACTTCTCAACATTCCATTCTCCGTTCCATCATGGTGCATTCGGTGGTGGTGGCTGTTCGGCCCGGTGCGTGGGGACTGGCCTTGAAACGGTTGCCTGGCAGGGAGTGCTGGCTGGCCAGCACGATAGAACATCTTGTGAATCAGCAGCGTTTTATGAAGGATATCAAGGTGGCATGGTATCTGCTTCAGTTGGGTTGAGACTTGTGTAGGTCTCCTCCAAACTAAGCTGGGGTGAACCAGGCTGTGACAGCTGGATTACCACCCATACCAAGGCGTCCTGGTTATCCTGTCAATTACAGGGTAATCATGGACGCCTTTTTTTGCCAAGTGATCTGAGAATTGGGTGACGTTCGAAAGCGGCGCCATCTGCAATGCCAACATGTTCCCGTCTGCATGCAGGAATTCCTTATCAAGTCGTGGCGGTGTATTGAAAAGGCTCGCTGATGACTTGGTGATAAGTGATGGGAATGGGCTTGAATTGCAGTATTTATTTACTAAGTGCGTATATTCAAAATGATGTTAATTAACACTTTGATTATAATGGGTAAATTATCACGTATGACTGTGCTTTTGCATTGATTTGGCAAGGCCGTGAGGCTATACCGGAAAAGAGTGAATTCTGGTCTGGGAGTTGATGTGCTGCACAAATACGGCCTTCGCCTGTTTGTTGGCGGGTTTGGCTTGTCGGTGATTTTGCTGATGATCCTGGCCGTCATCACTACCCGGCAATTTGTTGCATTCAATGCACATATGCAATGGGTATCGCATACCAAAGATGTCCTGCGAGCATTTGAAGATGTCGAAGCTGGTCTACGCGATTCGGTTCTCGCAGGCAGGGAATTTCTCACTACAGGCAGGCCGGAAGCGCGCCGTGACTTTGACGCCGGGACTGTCCACTATGTGCAGGCCATGAATCGTGTTCGTGACCTGACAGCCGATAACGAGGTGCAACAGAAAAATATTGACGAATTGTCCCCTGCCTTGGCTGGGCGGATCGCGTTGTGGCGCGAGCAAATGGAACAACGGGGGCAGCCTGGAATGGATTTAGCCCGCGCCATGCGTCAAGTTACATTGGGTGATTTGCACAAGCAGTTGTTGAAACTGAAATATGCCGAACACGACATGCTGAGCGAGCGGATTGGTACGTCAATCGCTGGTGCCGGGGCTAGTGAACGGTTAGTGATCATTGGCAGTGGCATGGTGTTGTTCATGCTGCTGATTGCCTTTGTATCAATGTGGCTGCAGTTTACCCAGCGTCTGAAAGTGGAAACCGCCTTGCAGCAGGCGAATGCTGAACTGGAATCACGCGTCAAACAACGTACTGAAGAATTGGCCTTTGCCAACGAGCTGCTCAGGCAAGAGATTGGCGACCACCTGGTGGCGCAGCGGCAGATCAGTGAATTGAATATGTCGCTGGAGGCTAGAGTGGCAGAACGAACTCAACAACTGGCGGCCGCCAACAAAGAGCTGGAGAGCTTCAGCTATTCGGTATCGCACGATCTGCGTACACCGCTACGGGCTATTGCGGGCTATTCCCGTATGTTGAAAGAGCGGATGAAAGATCGTATGGATGATGAGGATCTGCGGTTGATTGGCGTGATTGTCGACAGTGGACAGAAAATGGGCAATCTGATTGACGATCTGCTCACCTTTTCGCGCTTGGGGCGCACCCCGTTGAATAAGACGCGGATCGATATGACACAACTGGTCACCGAAGTGCTGCATGACCTGCAACAGGAACATGACAGGGTGCAGCTACAAGTGGTGATCGAACCGCTACCCTTTGCTGCAGGGGACCGGACCTTGCTGAAACAGGTCTGGGTCAACCTGTTGTCGAATGCTATCAAGTTTTCAGCAGGGCAAGCCGAACCACATATTGAGGTCCGTGGGAGAGAGACCGATTCGGCAACAGAGTATGAAGTCAGTGACAATGGCGCAGGTTTCGACATGCGCTATGTCGAAAAATTGTTCGGTGTTTTTCAGCGGCTTCATCAAGTCGACGAGTTCCCAGGAACAGGTGTCGGCCTGGCGATCGTACACCGTGTCATTGCACGCCATGGTGGTACCGTCATGGCTGAAGGAGAAATCGACAAGGGGGCTTGCTTCCGTTTCATATTGCCTAAGGAGAAAATCGTTGAGCGAGTATACGCAGGTTGAAGTGCTGTTGGTGGAAGATAATCCGACCGATGCGGAACTGACCCTGCATGCCCTGCGGAAAATCAACATTGCCAATCGCATGTTGTGGCTGAAGGATGGTGCGGAAGCACTGGATTATATTTTTGGTAGCGATTCTGCAGGTCATCCACAGCATTTGAACTTGCCCCGGCTGGTGCTGTTGGACCTCAAGTTGCCCAAGGTGGATGGCGTGGAAGTATTACGTCGTTTGAAAGAGGATGACCGCACCCGGGCTATTCCGGTCGTGATGTTGACCTCGTCCGCCGAAGAGCAGGATGTGATTGAGTCTTACCGGCTTGGTGTGAATAGCTATATTGTCAAACCGGTAGATTTCGACGTGTTTGTCGAAACCGTATCTCGTGTCGGCTTTTACTGGATGCTGGTCAATCGGGAGCCGCTGATAGGGGGCAGTTGATGGCAAAAACCCCGCTAAAGACCTTATTGGTAGAGGATGCAGTCACTGACGCCGAGCTGATCCTTTACGAACTGCGCCATGGTGGAATCGAGTGCGAAGCACGCCGTGTCGAAACCGAAGAGATGCTGACCAGGCAGTTGCATGAATTCAGGCCGGATCTGGTGTTATCCGATTTTTCACTGCCGCATCTGGATGGGGGCAGGGCATTGGACACAGTCCGTCGTTTTTCGTCGGATATCCCGTTTGTGTTCGTGTCAGGCACGATTGGCGAAGAACGAGCATTTGATTTGATGCGGCGTGGGGCGACCGATTACGTGATCAAGACCAATCTTGACCGTTTGACCCCTGTCATTCGCCGAGCCCTACAGGAGACAGCTGAGCGTAAGGCGCGAAAGCTGGCTGAAGAGCGACTGGCGGAAAGTGAACGGCATTTTCGTTTGCTGGTGGATGGCCTGCGTGATTACGCACTGGTATTACTGGATGCCGAAGGCCAAGTAATGAGCTGGAACCGGGGAGCCAGCCGGCTATATGGTTACAGCCAAGAGCAGGCCACCGGGAAGCATCTGTCACTGCTGTATGGTCCCGAAGACGACATGCGTGCAGCTCATCAGCTGATTGAGGCTGCGAATAACGGCCGTAGTGAAGACGAGTGTTGGCAGCGGCGGCAGGATGGCCATCACTTTTGGGCAAATGCTGTGACTACACGGCTTGCTGGCGATGGTGAGCAACCGGCCTACTTTGCGCATATTGTTCGCGATCTGACCGAGCAACGGGAGCAGGAGCTCAAGATTGCGCGTCTGAACCGTTTGTATGCCGTGCTGTCAGGTATCAACTCCATCATCGTCCGTTGTCGTGACCGACAAAATCTGTTGATTGAGGTATGTCATATCGCCGTCAGCCAGGGTAATTTTGCGATGGCCTGGGTTGGGCTGAAGGAGAACGACCGGTTGCAACCTGTTGCCTGGCTGGGCAGTGACGAGGCCATTCTGCGGAATGCCTGTCAGCATTTGGCCTCCAATTGTGCGGCACTTACCGCCATGCAACAGCTCAGACCCGTGTTGAATAATCATTTCCCATGTGACGACGACGGTGGCCAAACCCTGCCGATCGAAATCATTGAGCGCTGTGGATTTCGGTCCAGTGTTGCCTTGCCGTTGGTTGTGGATGGTGAGGGGATTGGGGTGCTGGAGCTGTATTCCAACGAGCCTGCGTTCTTCAATCAGGATGAAATGCGTCTGTTGCTAGATCTGGCAGGCGATATCTGGTTCGCCCTCGAATACATTTCCCGTGAGGAGAAGCTCGATTATCTGGCGTTTTATGATGCCTTGACCGGCCTGCCCAATCGAAGGTTGTGCGGTGATCGGGTCAACCAGCTGGTGCATGGGCTGGCAGAGCATCATTCGCTGGCCCTGATTTTGCTGGATGTTGAACGCTTCCATTTCGTCAACGACACATTCGGCCGCCATCAAGGTGACCAATTGTTGAAAGTCCTGGCGACCCGGTTGGTCGAAACGACAGGTGAACCTCATTTCATTTCGCGGTTGGGAACAGACTGCTTTGGCGTCGTTTTGAGTGCCGTGACCAGCGAAGCTGATGTGGCTCGCTTTCTGAAAGAGCGTCTTTTCCCACTCTTTTCCAAACCGTTTCAGGTTCGTGAGCAAGAGTTGCGCATTTCGGTCAAGATTGGCGTGGCATTGGCACCTGGAGATGGTAATGATGCGGAGGGGTTGTTCTCCAGTGCTGAAGCTGCGCTAAAAAAGGCCAAGGCATCGGCAGAGCCTTATCTGTTCTATCGGCCCAAGATGCAAGAGCGTATTGCCGAGCGCTTGGCAATCGAAAGTGGTTTGCGTCGAGCGTTGGCCGAAGATCACTTTGTTCTTTACTACCAACCTAAGCTGGATTTCAACACACTGCAGATTGTGGGACTGGAGGCATTGATCCGCTGGCAACATCCGGAGCAGGGTTTGATTCAGCCATCTCGTTTCATTCCAATTCTTGAAGAAACCGGGTTGATTCTGAAGGTCGGGGAGTGGGCGTTACATCGTGCTTTGGTTGATGCCGCCAGTTTGTCTCAACAGGGTGTGCGGGTACCTCGCATTGCAGTCAACGTGTCGTCGCTGCAATTACGGCAGGATGAGTTTGTGCAGATCATCGCACGGTTGGTGCATGAGCAGCATGCCGCGTCAGTGCTTGATCTGGAAATCACCGAAAGTCTGCTGATGGAGGACGTCGATACCAATATCGACAAGCTTGAGGCACTGCGCAAGTTAGGAGTGAAGATCATGATTGACGACTTTGGCACGGGCTATTCCTCACTCAGTTATATTGCCCGCTTGCCAGTCGATGCCTTGAAGATCGACCGTTCCTTTGTCGAAAACATGACCGAGAGTGCCAACAGCCTGAGCATTGTTACATCGGTGATTTCACTGGCGCACTCGCTGAACTTCAAGGTGATTGCGGAGGGGGTGGAAACCGAAGAGCAAGCCAAGTTCCTGCGATTGTTGCGTTGTGATCAGGTCCAGGGTTATTTGTATGGCCGACCAGAGCCACTGGCCGTCATTGCAGACCGATTGATTACCAACGCGATACAACGCTGAGCATTCCCTTCTGGGTGAATCTAACCCTACCCCGTGCCAACCCCCAGATTCCTGTTCGAAATCGATATTGTTCATTCCTTCTGGTGTTGACTATCTCATCGGATCAGCCATGGTGCATCGCGGCAACATAGTCTGCTTTTGCACAAGCTTGTCTCTGTCATGTCGCTTGGCAGCGTCATCCTGTGCACCATTTCGGGTAGTGTTGACCATGTGTCAGTTGCTGAAGTTGCGTATGAATAGTGCATTGCAGCAAAACAGTGCACTTTGACTGTGCGGTCATCCAGCCACCTTAGCAAATTTATGTTTGCATATGTAATTGAAATTATTGAAAAAATTATAGATATGGAAAGTGGCACGTCCCTTGCTAACTCATTGGCAGGTGTCGAGTTATGTGCTCGTCAAAGGGGAAATCAGGGAGTGTGTCATGAAAAAAATGAAACTCGTCATGGTTGGCAATGGTATGGCCGGGGTGCGTACGTTGGAGGAGTTGCTGAAACTCACTCCAGATCTGTATGACATTACGGTGTTTGGTGCCGAGCCCTATGCCAACTACAACCGCATTCTGCTGTCCCCGGTGTTGGCCGGCGAGCAGACTATCAAGGACATCATGTTGAATGATGTTGATTGGTATGCCGAGCACAACATCACACTGCATTTGCGCAAAAAAGTGGTGAAGATCGACCGCGCCAGACGCATTGTTTATGCCGAAGACGGTACTGAGGCAGTCTATGATCGATTGATTCTCGCGACTGGTTCAAATCCTTTCATCCTGCCAGTACCTGGGAAGGACTTGGATGGCGTGATCACCTTTCGTGATATCTATGATGTCGACAAAATGGTGGAAGCCGCGCAGCGGTATCAACACGCCGTAGTGATCGGTGGGGGGCTGTTAGGGCTGGAAGCTGCCAACGGCCTGAAGCTACGCGGCATGAATGTCTCCGTGGTACATATTGCGGAATGGTTGCTGGAGCGGCAGTTGGACAAAACGGCAGCACGACTGCTGCAAAAGAATCTGGAAGACAAAGGCCTGAATTTCTTGTTGCAGAAGCAGACCGCTGAACTGATTGGCAACGACAAGGAGAGGGTGTGTGCCATCAAGTTCAAGGATGGCACGGAGGTTCCGGCCGACCTGGTGGTGATGGCAGTCGGCATCCGTCCCAATACCGATCTGGCGGAATCCTGTGGCTTGCAGGTCAATCGCGGTGTTGTGGTTAGCGATACTATGCAGACATTCGACCCGCGTATCTATGCCGTGGGTGAGTGTGTCAATCACCGCGGTGTGGCTTATGGCCTGGTGGCGCCGCTGTTCGAAATGGCCAGGGTGGCAGCCAATCATCTCGCCATGTTCGGTATTGGCCGTTACCAGGGGTCGGTCACCTCCACCAAGTTGAAAGTCACAGGTATTGATCTGTTCAGCGCCGGTGACTTCATGGGGGATGACAGCACTGAAGAAATCACGTTGTCCGACCCCGTGGGTGGGGTGTATAAAAAGCTGGTGATCAAGGATGACAAGCTGGTCGGTGCCTGCTTGTTTGGGGATACCGCTGATGGGGCCTGGTACTTCAAGCTGGTTCGTGAAGGCAACAATATTGCGGAGATCCGTGACCATCTGGCCTTTGGTGAGCGGGAACTGGTTGGCGATGTTGGCCATCAGGGCCAGACCAAAGCCGCGACCATGGCCGATGATGCGGAAGTTTGCGGCTGCAATGGCGTGTGCAAAGGTACCATCGTCAAGGCGATTCGCGACAAGGGTCTGACCTCGGTCGATGAAATCAAGAAACACACCAAGGCAGCGTCCAGCTGTGGTTCCTGCACTGGTTTGTGTGAACAGATCCTGATTTCCACGGTGGGTGGGGCAGCGGATGTGAAGCCAAAATCGGAAAAAGCCATTTGTGGCTGTACCGATCACAATCATGGCGCAATCCGCAAGGCCATCAAGGATCATCACCTGACCAGCATCCCTGATGTGATGCGCTTCATGAACTGGCGTACGCCCAATGGCTGCGCCAGCTGTAGACCCGCCCTTAATTATTACTTGATTTCAACTTGGCCCGGCGAGGCACTGGACGACCCGCAAAGCCGCTTCATCAATGAGCGAGCCCACGCCAATATTCAGAAAGATGGTACCTATTCAGTAATTCCGCAGATGTTGGGTGGGGTGACCACGCCTGCACAGTTGAAAAAGATCGCTGAAGTGGCCGAGAAATACCATGTTCCCACGGTCAAAGTCACCGGCGGTCAGCGTATCGACCTGCTGGGGGTGAAAAAGGAGGACCTGGTACCGATGTGGGCCGATCTGGGCATGCCTTCCGGCTATGCCTATGGAAAATCCATTCGTACCGTCAAAACCTGTGTTGGTGCCGAGCACTGCCGCTTTGGCACACAGCGATCGATGGATATGGGGATTCAGTTGGAAAGCGAGCTGCATAACATGTGGAGCCCGCACAAGGTCAAATTGGCAGTGTCCGGATGCCCGCGCAACTGCGCTGAAGCCGGTATCAAGGATGTCGGTGTGATTGGAGTGGATTCGGGTTGGGAGCTGTATATCGGTGGTAATGGTGGGATCAAGACGGAAGTGGCCGAGTTCTTCGTCAAGGTCAAAACCGCAGAGGAAGTGCGCGAATACACTGGTGCCTTCCTGCAGCTTTATCGTGAGGAAGGCTTTTATCTGGAGCGCACGGTGCATTACCTGCATCGGGTCGGCATGGAGCATATCAAACGTGCGGTGCTGGAGAATCCAGAACAGCGCAAGGCACTCTATGAGCGACTGTTGTTCTCGTTGTCGCTGGAACAAGACCCGTGGTTGGCCCGCGCGCAACACGGCGTTGCACGGCAGGAATTCAAAATGATCCGGCTGGAGCCCGTGCCAGCCTGATCTGGCCAGGTCTGCAACCTTGCCGATGTTGATGTCCTGGCTGGGTCACGAATATCAGTCTTAGGGGAGTACTCCACATGGCCGAATGGCACAAAGTCTGCAATCTCAGCGACATTCCGAAATTGGGTGCGCGGGTTGTCAATCATTCTGGTGGCGATATTGCTGTCTTTCGCACCGCTGACGACGACGTATTTGCTTTACACGATCAATGTCCACATAAAGGCGGACCACTGTCGCAAGGTATTGTTCACGGCAAAACCGTGACCTGTCCGTTGCATAGCTGGAACATCTGCTTGGAAAAAGGTGAAGCACAGGCGCCGGATAGTGGCTGCACCACCCGTTTCGATACTCGCATCGAAGGCGGCGTGGTTTACCTGGCTATCAGCTAACCAATTTTAGAACCTGTTCAATGTCTTATTGCGCGACTACGATCGGGGCTCATGTGCTGCTCAAAATCCTCATGTATCAAACGTACACCCCGGTTTTTTGTGCTGCGCTTCACCCCGCTGGTGGCCGCTCATCACAGACCTTAAACAGGTTCTTAGGCAGATTGGCACGCAAGCCTTCCTACGTGCCAGTTGATCATCGTTGATTCAGACCGGTTCCCGCATGCATGCCATGTGGTGTGCAGGGAGCTGTCTTGCCCAAAATAATCGACCAACCCGCTTCAAGGAGTCACCCATGACCACTCAGCACAAGGGTTTTTGGCAGTCAGGCCATACACCAACGCTATTTGCAGCATTTTTCTATTTCGACCTGTCGTTCATGGTCTGGTACGTCCTTGGTCCACTGGCGGTGCAGATCGCGACCGATCTGCAGTTGTCCCCACAGCAACGGGGTTTCATGGTGGCCACCCCTATCCTTTCTGGTGCGCTGTTGCGCTTGGTGATGGGTATTCTTGTGGATCACCTCAAACCCAAGAAGGCTGGACTGATTGGGCAGGTGATTGTGATGGTGGCGTTGACGGTAGCTTGGCTGTTCGGCATTCACACTTATGAACAAGCACTATTGCTGGGCGTAGGGTTGGGGATGGCTGGCGCGGCTTTTGCAGTGGCATTACCGTTGGCCTGTCGTTGGTATCCGCCTGAACATCAGGGCAAGGCCATGGGGATCGCCGGGGCAGGGAATTCCGGTACCGTGTTCGCGGCGTTGCTGGCACCAGGTCTGGCGACCCTGTTTGGCTGGCAGAATGTGTTGGGGTTGGCGGTACTGCCGTTGGGCGTGGCGTTCATCGTGTATGTGTTGATGGCAAAAGATGCGCCGGAGTGTCCACCAGCCAAGACACTGGGGGAATATCTGCATGTGTTGGGCGATAAGGACAGTTGGTGGTTCATGTTCTTCTATTGCATTACCTTTGGTGGCTTTGTTGGGCTGGCAGGTGCCTTGCCTGGGTATTTCCACGATCAGTATGGCTTGGATCCGAAGGTTGCCGGTTTCTATACCGCGGCCTGTGTCTTTGCCGGTTCGTTGTTTCGGCCGTTGGGCGGGGCGATTGCAGACCGCATTGGTGGGGTTAAAGCCTTGCTGGCCATGTATACCATCGCTGCCTTTTGCATTTTTGTCGCTGGCACCAACCCCACTTCAGTGGTGGTTGCGCTGGCTTGCTTTGTGACGGGTATGTTGGCATTGGGGGCGGGCAACGGGTCGGTGTTTCAGTTGTTACCACAACGTTTCCGGAAAGAAATCGGCGTCATGACTGGTCTGGTCGGTGCAGCAGGTGGTATCGGTGGTTTTCTGCTTGCCTCTGGATTGGGCATGTCGAAACAGCTCACCGGCAATTACCAGCTGGGCTTGTGGCTGTTTGCCAGCTTGGGTCTGGTGGCTTGGTTTGGGCTGACCAGCGTTAAAACGCGTTGGCGCACCACTTGGGGTGCAGCAGCGGTAACGGCTGCTAAAGTCTAATCGCACATATTCGTGCTAATGATCGGCACTCGCCATTGTAAGGCGGGTGCCGGTTTGGTTGTCATGACGCAGGTCCGTTGGCCCGATGCCCGAACTGCATTGATACTGAACAATCGAGGTTGCTTTTTCACCAGCCTCCTCACTTTTTGATGAGATAACGTGACAACACATACTACACTGCATATCACTATCCAGCCTGTCGATCCAGCCGAGCCAGGCCCGATGGCATTGATTCAGGCGCTCGACGATTATCTGATCGCCCTCTACCCTCCGGAAAGCAATCATCTGCTGTCCGTTGAAGCACTGCGCCAAGCCAATGTGACCTTTCTTGGTGTCATCATCGATGGCCAAGTGGCAGGCTGTGGTGCGTTCGTCAATCACAGTGACTATGTCGAAATCAAACGTATGTATGTGCAGCCGGCGTATCGCGGATTGAAACTTGGTCGCCGATTGCTGGAAGCACTGGAAACACGTGCACAGGCGTTTGGCGTGTCACTAGTGCGATTGGAATCCGGTATTCATCAACCAGAAGCACTACAGTTATATGAGCGCATGGGTTACGCCTATCGCACACCATTCGGTGACTATCAGTTGGACCCGCTCAGCGTATTCATGGAAAAAGAGCTGGCCTGAGCATGCGTATCTGGCCAGTGTGCTACCAAATCGTCCATCAAAGATCCCACCAGAAAGTCTTGCCACCATGCCGCTATCCATTGATGTCGGTAGCCATACGCTGATTGGTCCCAAGCTACGTAACGAAGATGCCCTGGGCGTTGTGACACCAGAACAGGATTTACTGATGACCAAGGGGGTTGCTGTAGTGGTGGCCGATGGGGTGTCGGGTTGCGAACATGGAGATGAGGCTGCGAAGGCGGTGGTTAAGGGTATTTTGGCAGACTACTACGCCACACCGGAAACCTGGGCGATCCCACAAGCGCTGGATCGCGTATTGACGGCCCTGAACCGATGGCTGGCAGGACAGAATGGTCAAGGTCAGCAACGATTTGTCTCGACCATGGCGGTGTGGGTGGCGCGAGGACAACGCTATGTGATTGGTCATGCTGGTGATACCCGGGTTTATCGATATCGGCAAGACCAGCTTCAATTGCTGACGACTGACCACGTGTGGGACAGGCCAGGCATGCAACATGTACTGAAGCGGGCCATCGGGTTGGACGATAATCTGGTCGTGGATTTCAGCGAAGGCCAACTGCAGGTGGGTGATGTGTTTCTGTTGGTCACTGACGGGGTGTGGGAACCGCTTGGTGATTTACGGCTACATCAGCTGTTGCAATTGCATGATGACCCGCAATGTGCCGCCGCTGCCATCACCCAGGCAGCGCAGTCCGCCGGTAGTCAGGACAATATGAGCTGTGTGGTTTTGCGAGTGGCTGCCATGGCGACCGAGACTTTCGCTGACCGTCTGGCTGGTATGCGGCACCTACCCTTGCCGGGACGTCTGAGGACGGGCACATTGATTGACGATTTCGAAGTGTTGCGGCCATTGCATGAATCGCGTAGCACACGGCTGTTACTGGTGCAGCAACAGCGCAGTGGTCGGCGTTATGTGCTGAAAACCTTGCAGCCACAATTGGCCCCAGATGAAACGGCCCAGGCTGCATTGTTGACGGAAGAATGGCTTGGTAAGAAATTGACTGGTCACTACTTTCCGCAAATTCTGCCATTGGTGCAACGTAGCACACTCTATTACGTGATGAGCTGGCATGAAGGCCAAACGCTCGCGCAGCGAGCAGTTGCCGGACAACGCTTCAGCATTGCGGAAGTCACTACCTTGGGTATCCGCCTGGGTAAGGCTTTGGGCGTATTGCACCGGTTGAACATTCTCCATCGTGATATCAAACCGGAAAATCTATTACTGACAAACGATGACAAATTGAAAGTGCTGGATCTGGGGGTGGCCAGTTGTCCAGGCCTGACGGTGGACGATCCGCACAGCACGCCCGGTACACCCAGTTACATGGCGCCTGAACTGTTTGCAGGACAGGTGACCAGTGTACAAAGCGATCTGTATGCAGCGGGGGTGACCCTGTACTGGTTGCTTACTGCGCATTATCCCTATGGTGAAATCGAACCCTTCCAGCATCCCCGTTTTGGGGACCCGGTACCCCCTACCCGTTACCGACCGGATATTCCTGTGTGGTTGGAGAATGCGCTGTTGAAAGCGGTGGCGCGTGATCCCAAGTTGCGTTTTGAAACTGCTGAGGAATGGGGATTGGTTATGGAGCGTGGGGAGCACCAGCCAGTGTTCACCCGCAGGGTCTCACCACTGGCAGAACGTCAACCGTTACGGGTGTGGCAATCGGTTTCAGGTATCTTGTTGATTTTGAATCTGCTATTGCTCTACCTACTGGTTGCACGCTAAAGTTTCAGATTGTTTCAAAATATGGCTGGATATTCACATATAAAAAAGTCAATTGAAACAAAGCGCGAAGAATCGCGTGAGTGAGTTGACCAGCATGATGCTGGCTCATACGTACATCATGAATCAGGAGAGCGTTGTAGATGAAGCAGATCAAAAATGGCCTGTTGTCGGCCTTGTTGTTGTCGGTTGCCCTGATGGGGTGTGGTAAAAAAGAAGAACCCGCTGCTGATACGGCAACGGTGCAATCGACTACACCAGCGGCCACACCGGAACAGACGCCAGCCTCGACCAACAAAAACGAGCTGGTGGTGGCGACCGAAGCACAATTCGAGCCATTCGAGTTTCGCAATGAACAAAAAGAACTCGTCGGTTTTGATATCGATCTGGTCAAAGCCATTGCAGCCAAGCAGGGCATGACCGTGAAGTTTGAAGACATGCCGTTCGAATCAACTTTTACCGCGGTACGTGATGGCAAGGTCGACATGGTGGCGGCGGCGGTGACCATCACTGATGATCGTCGTCAGACCCTCGATTTCTCTGAGCCGTATTTCCAGGGTGGATTGGCCATTGCAACCAACAACACCGGCGTCAATTCGCTGGATAGCCTGAAAAAGGTGAAGACCGGTGTGCAGGAAGCGACCACGGGCGAAAAGCTGTTGACCAAGTTGGCTGGTGGTGCAAGCCCCAATATTGTGGGTTTCAAGGATAATGACAAGGCCTTCGAAGCCCTGTTGAAAGGTGATGTCAAAGCCGTTCTGGCCGATAACTGGGTGGTCAGTAAATTTGTGGCAACGCATGCTGACAAGCAATTGCGCATGGTTACCGATCCTGCGATCCCGGTTGAGCCATCTGGTTTTGTGTTCAAGCAAGGTAATGCCGAGTTGAGCACCAAGATCAATGCCGGTTTGAACGCGGTCAAGGATGACGGAACTTACAGTAAGTTGTATCAGCAGTACTTCGGCCAGGTACCTCCTACCAAGTAAGCATGCCTAGCATCACCTTCTTCGGCGGCCCGATGGCCGCCGAAGTCACCCTTGAATACGAGCCCGATGGCGAGACCACGGTGCTTGATCTTGCCCGGCTGGAAGGCTTGCCAATCTATTGGCACTGCGGACTTGGTACCTGCGGCACCTGTGCTGCCCGTATCACCGTACTGGATGGCACAGAGCGGAACATGGGCAACAAAGAGCGCAATGTCCTGACCCGATTTGAGAAACCGGCAACGGTCATTTCTGGTGTGGCGAATTGGCGTTTGACCTGTGGTTACCAACTGACCGGCGAAACCTTACGAGTAGAGTGGTAGCGGACTTGTCGCAAGGCTGCAACATAAACCTGGACCGGTAACACTGTGTATCGCATGTGCGTTGTCGCAAGTAAACAGCTGCGTTATAGTCCGCCAATCATTAAGTCATTGATCCGTGTCCTTGAGATCCCGATTTGATGGTGAATCGACCTGTGCATCATGCAGACGATCAATGACAAAATGAACTAGCATGAGTCCAGCATCTACTAAACCAACCTGAACCGGGGAGAAAACGACCATGAACAATCTAACCAGCAAGCTGCTGGCCGCGCTGATCGCGGGCGCAGTAGTGTTGAGTGCGTGTGGCAAAAAGGAAGACAAGCCAGCTGAGCAACCTGCAACGCAAGCTCAGGCACAGCCTGCTGTTGAACCTGCCAAGCCGACGGTGAAGGAACTGGTGGTGGGGACCGATGCTGCTTATGCACCGTTTGAAAGCGAGAATGAGAACAAGGAAATCGTTGGATTTGACATTGAAGTGGTGAAGGCAATTGCTGAAAAGGTTGGCCTGCAGGTCAAGTTCATCAATACACCATGGGAAGGCATTTTCAAGACCCTGGAGCAAGGTGATCGCGATTTCCTGGTTTCTGCCATCACCATCACGGATGAGCGCAAGCAGAGCATGGATTTCTCCGAGCCCTATTTTGAGGCCAAGCAACTGATCGCAGTGCCAAAAGACAGTAAGGTACAAAAGCTAGATGACCTGAAGAAATTGAAGGTTGGTGTGCAGACTGGTACCACCGGAGACGAAGTGGTGCAGAAACTGCAGGGTAAGACCAGTGTTAACATCAAGCGCTTCGAATCGACCCCGCTTGCGTTGAAAGAACTGGAAGCAGGTGGTGTGGACGCCGTTGTGGCTGACAACGGTGTGGTGATCAACTACGTGAAGAACAACTCTGACAAGGGTTTCCGGATGGTGGAAGATGCTTCGTTCGCGAAGGAGTTCTATGGTCTGGCCTTGAAGAAAGGCAATACCGAACTGGCCACCAAGCTGAATGAAGGGCTGAAGAAGATCAAGGAAGACGGTACCTACGACAAGATCTATGCCCAGTATTTTGGTGAAGCCAAGCCTGCAGCAGCAGAACCAGCCAAGCAATAAACTGTTAAGTCATGTCAAGAAAGCGCAGCCTTCGGGTTGCGTTTTTTTATGGGTGATGTGCTTTGGTGTGTCGATTGTCACAAATCACGGAGTTGTTCCGTCTTGTGGGGGTAAACCGAACAGGATAGGCCTGATCGGTCATTTTCAACAGGAACAGAACATGCAAGCAACTCCCCGTATTGATTTCGCGACAATGGCCCCTCAAACCTACCGGATACTGATTCAGGCCAAGCATATGCTGGCTGAGTCGACATTGGGCAAAGAACTGATCGATCTGGTCTATCTACGTATTTCACAGATCAACGGCTGCGCTTTTTGTGTTGATTTGCATGCACGTGATTTGTTGTCATTGGGGGAGCCGTTCCACCGCATCAACAATCTGATTACCTGGCGGGAAGTGGATTTCTACACCGAGCGTGAACGTGCGGCATTGGCTTGGGCCGAGGTACTGACTCATATCACCCAGTTCCATGGTGGGGATGCTGAATTCGCACAACTCAGTGCTTACTTTACAGAAAAGGAAGTGGCGGAGCTTACGCTGGTAGTGGGGTTGATGAATGGTTTGAACCGGTTGGGCATCAGCTCCCACATGCCAGTGATTGTGCCGGAGGAATAAAGGTAGGCCACTCAACTGATCCAATCCATGGATGGTAAATTTGTTCAACACTGTTGAACGATTTGCTGAGATCACCAGCCATTGGGGATGGACTCGAAGCTGTGACAACTTGAAAAAATGGCCTCGATGTCCAGCCTGTTAGGCGGAATCGAGGCACGTTGTCGATTACTTGAAAAATCCTCGTGTCTTCATCCGGTCACATGGATTACGACGCATCATCGGGCCGGGCCGATTCTGCTCCTTGGCGCGATCACTCATCTGCTTATGGTGCTCTTCCATATAGGACTTACATTCGTCGTAGGTTTTGAATGACCGCATTTTGTCATGATGAGTGGTACGTTCTTCCGGTGTCATCATGCCCCAACTGGGACTCAATTCCTTATCCCGCGGCATTTTCGGTTCAGCCGACAAAGCCGATGTGGCAAACAAGCATAGTAGTAGACCTGCAGTTTTCATCTTGAGCTCCTAAAGGAAGTGAATACGGCATGGTTCCAATTACCTCAACTACATTTTTATACACATACGGAAAAAGTATGGTTAGCGCATTGGCCATCTGCGACCTATCAATTGATACCTAGTCGTTCCATCCGGTAACGCATGCTTCGGAAGGTGATACCCAGCGTCTTGGCTGCAGCGGTTCGGTTGAAACGTGTTTTCTCCAATGCTTCCAGAATGGCTTCCCGTTCGACACGGTCCAGATAATCCTGCAGGGGATACTTATCCCCGCTGCCCGCAACAAATGTGTCATCGTCCCCCGATTGGGAGTCCGGCGTCAGCTGCAAGTCGCCTTCCTCGATGGTGTGGCCATTGGAGAGTGCCAATGCCCGTTCCAGAATATTCTCCAGTTCACGCACGTTACCCGGAAAGTTATAGTGCATCAGTGCCACTTGTGCGCCATTGCTTAACTGAGGAAGGGGCATGCCCAATTGCTCTGCGACACGTCCCAGCACTGCCTTGGCAATGATCGGTACGTCATCACGCATTTCACGAAGTGGTGGCATGCGCAGCTCGATGACATTCAGGCGGTAATACAGGTCTTGCCGGAAACGGCCATCATCCACGCGTTGGGCCAAGCTTTGATGCGTGGCGCTGATGATGCGTACATCAATTGGCTCCTCTGCCGGGCTACCTAACTTGCGTACCTTCTTTTCCTGAATCACCCGCAACAGTTTGACCTGCATCATCAATGGCAGGTCGGCTACTTCGTCCAGAAAGAGGGTGCCACCTTGTGCAGCCTGGAAAAAGCCTTCACGTTCCTGGTCTGCCCCTGTGAACGCGCCTTTCTTGTAACCGAAGAATTCACTCTCCATCAGGTTTTCCGGAATGGCGCCACAGTTCACAGCGATGAAGGGTTTGGCGGCACGCTGGCTTTTCTCGTGGATCATGCGTGCGGCACGTTCCTTACCTGAACCCGATTCACCACTGATGTAAACCGGCGCATTGGAACGGGCTAATTTGTCGATCATATCCCGGACATTCTGCAGCGCTTGTGAGTTACCCAGAAAGCGGCTGGATGCATCACCTGACCGACCACTTGTCTGCGGGGCCGCCTGATCCAGATTCAGCGCGGACTTGATCAGTGTACGTAGTTGATCCAGTGCGATCGGCTTGGACAGATAATCGAACGCCCCGGCTTTCAGTGCTTGAATGGCATTTTCGGTTGAACCATAGGCAGTGATGACGGCGATTGGAATATCCAGATTCTGGCTTTGGATATGTTTGACCACCTGCAGCCCTTCGCCATCAGGTAGGCGCATATCGGTCAGACACAGGTCAAATTGGCCTTTGCTCAACTGTGCCAGTGCTTCCTTCACAGTGCCGACGGGTGTCACTTCCAATCCCATCCGCAAAAGTGTCAGTTCCAGCAGTTCCCGGATATCCGGTTCGTCGTCGATGACCAATACATGGCGGGTGCTGCCCGCGTCGCGTTTACTCATTGCCATATCCTGCAAGTCAAACGGAATGTCGCCCCATGACTGGAGTCGACATAATCCAGCATGGCATGGTTGGCTGCCGCCACTTCACGGGCAATATACAGACCTAACCCACTGCCATGACTATCGTCGGTGGTAAAAAAAGGCTCGAAAAGCTGGGTGCGATGATCTGGCTTTACGCCTGGACCATCATCGCATACGTCAATCCAGGCTTGGTGCCCATCATGTTTTGCAATAATTTGGATGCTGCCGGTTTCCTGGCGGCAGTACCGCCAGGCATTTCGGGTCAGGTTCCACAAAATCTGGTGAAGATGATTGCGATCGAAACCGACCACCAAGTCTGAAGCGGCTTGCATATTGATACTGCCTGATGGCATGTGCTCGGCCTGGGTCAGTTCCTCTATGAAGGTGGTCAGAAAGGTCGCGATTTTGATTTGTTCCGGTTGGGCGCGATCACGCCGATTTAGTTGCAGGATATCCTGTACCATGCCGTCCAGCCGGCGCGTATTGTCACGGATGATACGGGTCAGCTTTTGTGTCAGTGGATCGCTTTTGTCCTCAGCCAACAGATCGGCAGCGTGGCCAATTGATGAAAGCGGGTTTCGGATTTCATGTGCGATGTTGGCTGTCAGGCGGCCGAGTGCCGCAAGCTTCATTTGCTGTGCCAGCGCTTGCTGGCGATGGACATCTTCCAGAAAGATGACAGCTCCCGCGGCACGATTTGCGGCAATCGGTACGAAACGCGGGTGAATCTGCTTACCGACACCGGTCTTCAGTACCAAATCTCCCTGAGTGTGGCCCTCCTGCCAGCTGTTAGCGGCCAGGGCAAGCTCAGGCAGGTAATCGCCCAAGGTCAGTCGCTCCCGAAAAGGCGGTGGCCCCAGCAAGCGATCAGCTTGCTGATTTCGGCTGCGGATGATGCCTTTCTCATCGATGACAATCACACCATCAGGCATGTCCTGAATCACCAGTTGATTGATTTGTGCCAGATTAGCCAAATCAATGCCACGCTGCAGTGCGACCTTTTCACTTTCCGTTGCATATTGAGCCAAGCGATAACCTAGCCAGGCCGTGGCAAAGTAACCGATGCTCAACAATACAGGCTGACTGAAGTCGGTGGCGCCGTTGTCACGGCCCAGTAGCCTGAGCGACTGTTCCAGCAATACCCCGATGCACGCAATTGATGCATGAAACAGGGTCATCTTGCCACGGCTGATCAACCCGGCCGCAGCAAGATACGGCATCAGCAACAAGCCCAACCCGCTACGTATGCCACCATTCAAATGCATCAACGTGACCATGATCACAATATCCACCGACACTTGTAGCGATAGCTGAAGATTGAAGACCGGCCATCGTGCACGAATGGTGCCAAAAGAGGTCAGGCTGAACAACCAGTAGCCGGACACAATGGGAATCAGCGAAATGGGTTGCAATTCCAGATCCGGATCGCCCTTCAATTGAAAGGATAGTGCGGCAATCATCAGAATGCTGGCGACCACCATGCGGTAGACATTGAAAAACAACAGGGAACGCCAGAATGCAGCGGGGTAATGCTGGTTGGCACCGCGTGTATAGGAATAGGGCAACAGTCGCATGAGGAAATCCGTCCAATCTCACATTTTAGGGCGAAATGGCGAGTTCTTGCTGGCAACCTGGATGCCAGCGGCTGCCGTTGATCATAAAGTCCTTGTCTGGCGCGGTTTTCGGACGGGTATTGGCGGCAATTGACAGTGGCTGCTACTTCCCGCACTGAATCAATCATGTAACAATCGACTCAAATACAAATGATTTTTCCTGCTGGAGCCGTCATGGATATCAAACAATACATGCAGCAAGTCGGGGAAGCGGCCCGTGCCGCAGCCCGTGAGGTTGCCCGTGCCAATACCAACGTCAAGAACCAGGCTTTGCTGGCCATCGCTGATGCGCTGGAACGTGATGCCGGTAAGTTGGTTGCCGCCAACGAGCAAGATGTGGCTCGTGCCCGTGAGAATGGCCTGGAGCCTGCCATGCTGGATCGACTGACCTTGAATGCCAAAACGGTGGCCAGCATGGCTGAGGGCTTGCGGCAAGTGGCCGCGCTACCAGATCCAGTTGGGGAGGTGAGTGAGATGAGCTATCGCCCAAGCGGCATTCAACTGGGCAAAATGCGCGTTCCACTGGGTGTGATCGGTATCATTTACGAAGCACGCCCCAATGTCACGGCCGATGCGGCCGCGTTATGCCTGAAAGCGGGGAACGCTGCCATTTTGCGTGGTGGGTCTGAGGCGATCGAATCCAATCAGGCGATTGCTGCGTGCGTACGTGAAGGGTTGGCAGTTGCCGGGTTGCCACAAGCGGCAGTGCAGGTGATTGAAACGACAGACCGCGCGGCAGTAGGCGAGTTGATCACCATGCGGCAGTATGTGGATGTGATTGTGCCACGTGGGGGCAAGGGCCTGATCGAGCGTATCTCGAATGATGCCCGTGTGCCGGTGATCAAGCATCTGGATGGTATATGCCATGTTTACATCGACGATAAGGCTGATCTGGATAAGGCTGTGCGTATTGCAGACAATGCCAAGACGCATCGTTATGGCACCTGTAACACCATGGAGACATTATTGGTCGCCGAAATCATTGCAGCAGAGGTCATGTCGCAGCTGGGCCGTATCTATGCGGACAAAAATGTGGAAATGCGCTGTTGTCCCAAGACTCGTAACCTGATGCAGCAACTGGGTTTTGGTTGGCTCAAGGCGGCGACAGAAGAGGACTGGCATACTGAATACCTGGCACCGATCCTGTCGATTCGGCTGGTTGCAGGGTTGGACGAAGCGATTGACCACATCAACAGCTACGGTTCGCAGCATACGGATAGCATCATCACGGAAGACTATGGTCGTGCCCGTCGTTTTCTGCGTGAGGTGGATTCGGCATCGGTCATTGTCAATGCGTCCACTCGCTTTGCCGATGGCTTTGAGTATGGTTTGGGGGCAGAGATTGGTATCTCCACTGATAAAATCCACGCTCGCGGTCCGGTGGGGCTGCATGGGTTGACCAGTCAGAAATGGATTGTGCTGGGAGATGGGCAGATACGTAGTTGATCAGATCATTTTCAGGTAACAAGCAAGGGGCGCCCAGTTTGGATTGGTCGCCCCTATTTATTGATATCGTCTTTTTGCATTGACGAATGAATACCATCATTCCAGTGAATCGGGGATTGATTTGGTATATTTACCAAAATTTGGTATATTCACCAAATAAATTGTTATTGCTGATGATTGGAGTACGCTATGGGTGTCAAAGAGTCGCTTCTCGCTGCGGGTGTCATGCTGTTGCGTGAAAAAGGCTTCGCGGCCCTGACCCAACCACAAGTCGCTGCTGCAGCTGGGGTCAAGCAAAGTCACCTCACTTATTATTTCCCGACACGTAACGACCTGTTGCTGGCCATTGCCGAGCATACCGTTGACACCTTGCTGGCAGAGGCCGCGACCCATTTGGCTGCCTCGCCCAAAGGCCAAACACTGACCGATATCATTATTCGTGTCATGCTGGAGGGCGTACCGCCCAGGGTTATTGTCGGGTTGATTGCTGCTTCCGATACTGATCCTGCCATTCGTCAATCGCTGACCCGCTTGATCAACCAAGTGAGGATGGCCGTGCCTGCGATCTTGATGGCTGCAGGATTGCGTGTCACACCTGATGATGTCTTGATGTTTCATGCCACGTTGGTGGGTCTGGCCATCATGCATCAGGCGCGATTGAGCGACGAATCGGCTGCGGAAGTTCGCGTTGGCGTGACCGCATTGATTGAGCGTCTGAGTGTCAAGCCGCCATCGGTTCAAGCAAAGGACATTCCCCATGCGTAATTGCCTTGCTTGGATACTGATGTCAGTGGGGCTGGTAGGTTGTGGTGAGCCGACGGTGCAAACCTGGCAGGGCTATGTCGAAGGCGAATATCTATACCTGTCTTCCCCGGTCAGTGGCTACCTTCAGGGGCTGAATACCTCACGTGGTGGCCGGGTTCAATCTGGACAGGTCTTGTTCAGCATTGCTGCCGAGCTGGAAACAGCTGGCCTGCAAGAAGCGCAGGCGCGTGAGCAGGCTGCACGGGCCAAGGTGGATAACCTTAGAGCGCCACGCAGAGCGTCGGAGGTTGCTGCAGTGGCTGCGCAATTGAAAGCCGCAGAAGCGGCGTTGAAGTTATCGGAAAGCCAATTGAAGCAGCAGCAGGCGTTGGCTGTAGATGGATTTGTGTCTTCTGCACGGCTGGATGAGGCTCGTACCATACGGAATCGGGATGCAGCCCAGGTCGCATCAATGAGAGAGCAACTGACCAGTGCCCGCATCACGATTGGCCGTCAGGCCGAAGTCCGTAGCGCCGATGCGGAGGCGGCGGCGGCAGGTGCCTTGGTGGCACAACGACGCTGGCAGGTTGATAAGAAGGCGGTGCTTGCCCCAACGGTTGGTGAGGTTGTGGAAACCTATTACCGTATAGGGGAATGGGTACCGGCTGGCCAACCCGTTGCAAGCATATTGCCGGATGATCACCGTAAAATCCGTTTCTACGTGCCGGAAACACAGCTGGCGCAACTTCGGCTTGGTCAAGGCATTACGGCGCACTGTGACGGATGTAAGACGCCCATTCAAGCCAAGATCACCTTTATCGCTGCACAGCCCGAATACACCCCACCTTTGATCTATAGCCGTGAGAACCGCGCCAAGCTGGTGTTTCGCGCAGAGGCACAACCTGCTCGTGAACTGGCTCGCCAATTACGGCCCGGTTTACCATTGGACATTCGTGCTCAGGAGCCCTGACATGGCGCTCACTATTGATGTGCAGGGCTTAAACAAGCATTTTGGCGACAAACATGTGGTACGCGATCTGTCGCTGCAAGTGGCTGAAGGGGAGATCTTTGGGTTCCTGGGCCCCAATGGTAGTGGCAAGACGACCTCCATTCGCATGCTATGTGGTTTGTTGACGCCTGACAGAGGTCAAGGTGTGTGCCTGGGATACGACGTGCTCAGGCAAAGTGCGGAAATCAAACGCCATGTCGGATACATGACACAAAGGTTTTCGCTATGGGAGGACCTCACCATTGCAGAAAACCTGGATTTTGTGGCGCGAATGTTTGGCATGCCGGATCGGCGCATGGCAGTTGATCAAGCTTTGAGTGAGCTGGGTTTGGGCGGGCGTCGCAATCAACTGGCGGGCACCTTGTCCGGTGGCTGGAAACAGCGCTTGTCGCTGGCAGCCTGTTTGTTACATCGGCCCAAATTGCTGTTGCTGGATGAGCCAACCGCTGGCGTGGACCCAAAAGCACGCCGCGACTTCTGGGAAGAGATTCATCGCCTTTCCACCAGTGGCATCACCATTCTGGTATCTACTCACTATATGGATGAAGCGGAGCGATGTCATCGATTGGCTTATCTGGCGTATGGCAGCCTGCTGGCATCGGGCACCGCGGCTGAGGTCGTTGCGTCACAGCACTTGGTGACCTGGGCGGTGACTGGGGCACATGAAAACGGGTTGTCCGCTGCCTTGGCTGCCTTGCCAGGAGTGGAGCAAGTGGCAACATTCGGCTTGGTTCAGCATGTCAGCGGGCAAGATGAGGAATTGCTTGGTCAGTACTTGACAGCATTTGGCCAGGACCATGGCTTGACGATTACGCGAGTGGCCCCGTCGCTGGAAGATGCTTTCATTCATCTCATGCGTGATACACGCGATCAATTCCAGGGGTAGACCTTCATGATTGCTCTTCGCCACATGGCTTGGCACCGCTGGTTGGGTATCGTGATCAAGGAATTCATCCAGATAAAACGGGATCGACTGACATTTGGCATGATTGTTGGTATCCCGATGGTGCAAGTGCTGTTGTTTGGTTTCGCCATCAACAATGATCCCAAGCATTTGCCAACAGTAGTCGTGATGGCGGAGGCCAGTCCGTTTGCCCGCTCATACCTGGCAGCCATGCAGAATAGCGACTATTTCAGGGTGATCGATACCGTGGCCAATGAACAGGAAGCGGATCACCTTCTGAAGCGGGGCGATGTACAGTTCGTGGTGACTTTTCCGAATGGCTTCCAGCGTGCATTGGTACGTGGTGAACGTCCGGTGATTCTGGTGGAGGCGGATGCTACTGACCCGGTTGCAGCCAATGGCGCGCTGGCGGTACTAGGGCAATTGGGCAGTGATGTATTTACACCAGATCTGCCGGGGTATCGGCAACCGGTCAAACCGATGATCGATGTTCGGGTTCACCGTCACTACAACCCAGAAGGTGTGACTGCCTATAACATCGTACCAGGCCTGATCGGGGTGATTCTGACCATGACCATGGTGCTGATGACTGGCTTGGCAATGACCCGTGAGCGTGAACGTGGTACTTTCGAAAACCTGTTGGCGACCCCTGCAACACCGATGGAAGTGATGACTGGGAAGATCGTGCCTTACATTCTGATCGGGTTGACCCAGGTTACCCTGATCTTGCTGGCCGCGCGTTGGGTGTTCAACGTACCTATGCTGGGAAGCTTGCTGCTGTTGTATGGTGTCGTGTTGCTGTTTATTTGCGCCAATCTGACGCTGGGCATCACGTTCAGCTCGGTTGCACGCAATCAGCTGCAGGCCATGCAGATGACGTTCTTCTTCTTTCTGCCGTCAATTTTGTTGTCCGGCTTCATGTTTCCGTTCCGGGGGATGCCGGATTGGGCGCAGATGATAGGCAGCTGTCTGCCATTGACACATTTTCTGATCCTGGTGCGCGGTATTCTGCTGAAGGGTAATGACCTGCCACTACTCTATGACCATATCTGGCCGATTCTGGTGTTTATGGCAGTGGTGCTGGGGGTGGGGCTGAAGACTTTCCGCAAGACGCTTGATTAGCCATGTTGCGAATGCTCGCTGGTGGTGTTGCCTTCTATTGGCACCGCCATCCATAGCGAGGTGATGTGCCGTGTTTACCGAAGGCGATGTAAATAACGATGTTAATATGTCTGACAAAGCCCCCTGAGAGGATGCCATGTCTGTGCCATTTGAAGCTGTCTCATTGTTGCCTGCTGCCCCCAGCCAGGTTGTTGACCAAGGGGTGCCAGCCACAGGTCGTTATGCCGGAGTAATTGAGCAAATCGATTGGACCTCACTGCAAGGCGAGTTTCGTCGATCAGCTTGGTGGCGAAAGGTACATCACAAACGTTGGCACTATGTGGCGATTGCCACTGATACCTGCTTCATCGGTTTGGCAATGGTGGATTTAGGGTGGACGAATACCGCCTTTGCATATCTGTTTGATCGCTGTCAGCGCAAAGTAGTTGGCAACTTCTCGCAAGATGGATTGCCAGGTTTGACAGCCAAGGTAAGTGATCGTCCGGGATATGGCGCACTGAGCTGGTTCAAACATACCCGTGGTGCCATGCGTTTTGAGCACCGTGGTGGTACGCATTACCAGCTAAGTCTATGGACCAAAAGTGGGTTCGAGATTGATGTGGAAATCAATACCAGTGGCAGTGCTCCACCGCTGTTGGCGATAGGGCCGATTGGTGAAGGAGGCTGTGCTCATGCAACACAAAAGTCTAGTGCATTAAAGGTAACCGGTACGGCAAGGGCAGGTGGACAAAGCTTTATACTTGATCATGGGGTTGCCAGTATTGACTATTCAAATGGCTTGCTGGCACGGGAAACTCAATGGCGCTGGGCATCTGCACATTCACCTGACCTTGGCTTCAATGTGCAGCAGGGCTACTTTGGCACGCATGAAAATGTCTTGTGGTTGGACGGTCAATTGATCCCGCTGGGGCGTGCTGAGTTTGATTTTGACCCGCGTTATCCGATGCTGCCATGGCAGGTGCGAACGGATGATGGTTTGCTGGATTTGGTTTTTGAGCCTGAAGGGGCTCGCCAGGAAAGTAAGAATCTGTTGATTGCGGCCAGCTATTATATTCAGCCAATTGGCACGTTCAATGGTATCGTCAAAGCCCATGCCGACGCACCGGGGCTCCAGGTCAATCAGTTGGTGGGCGTGACAGAAGACCATCTGTCACGCTGGTAAGTAATATCAATGCCGTACGTTGGATAATGCTTCCTCAATTTTTTTATCAGTTTTGTACTGACTTAACGCATAAACTGACCAAATGGCAGCAGGTAACCAGCCGATCAACGTAATCTGCAGAATCAGGCAGACCACGCCCGCGATCGGACGGCCAATAGTAAAGAATTGCAGCCAGGGCAGAATCAGGGCGAGCAACAGTCGCATAACATATATTCCTTTGCTTCAAAGATTTGCTGTAACGGGTTTGAGGTATCATCCGGGTGTGGTCAGGCAGTGATTCGATAATTCGTACGATGTAAATCATCAAGCAATGGTTGAGATTGGCATCATATGCTGACGGTTATTCCTGATCAGACCAAGTCTCGCAATGTTTGTTCACACGCCAATATCATTGTGGCATTCACCAAAAAGGTGTCCAATAATACAAGATGATTCCATCCTATTCTGAAACTGGAGAAACCGTCATGGCAACTGATACCCGGCTGGATAACGACGCGCTGATTGATGACTTGCGCGATGTATTGTCCGACACCGAAGCGATGTTGAAAGAGGTTGAATCCGATACCAGTGAACAAGCTGCGGCATTGCGTGAAAAAGTGCTGGCCAATTTGCGCAGCGCCAAAACCAAGTTACTGGAAACAGAGCGGCTGGTTGCTGCAAAAACAAAGGCTGCAGCTAAAGCCACGGATGAGTATGTACATGATCACCCATGGCAGGCTGTGGGCGTTGCCGCAGGGGTGGGATTCCTGCTTGGCTTGCTGGTCGCACGACGTTGATCTGACCGATGCAGGAGGCAAATCACGACAAACGTCCCCCCGGCCCACTAAAGGCGTTGACCGGCAGTATTTTAGGGTTGCTCCACACGCATCTGGAACTATTCAGCCTGGAGCTGGAGGAAGAGCGTGAGCGTTTGCTGCGAGCCTTGGTATTGGGTGTAGTGGGGGCGGGTGCCTTACTCTTGTTTCTGACCACTCTGACCATCGGTATTCTGGTGCTGGTCAGACCTGAGTGGCGTGGCATGGCGGCATTGGCGCTGACTTTGTTCCATCTGATACTTGGTGCATTCTGTCTCAATCGGGCCTGGCGGTTTTACACACTGGGCCCAAGACCGTTTGCAGCCACTCTGGACGAGATCAACAAAAACAAGAAATTCCTTTCCCGATGAGTGCTTCAGCCAATCGCCAAAAGATTCGAGCAACCCGTAAATTGTTACTGCAACTACAGGCAGATGCCTATCGTCTGGAAATTGCTGCGCAGTTAGGTCAACTGCGGGAACCATTTAAGCAAGCCAGTACAGCCAGCACTTGGATGGTTTGGTTGAAGAATCCGCTCAAACTGTTGCCCTTACTGGCTCCGTTTCTGGGTAAGGGAAGAGTGGTGGGAATGTTGAAGCTGCTACCGATAGTTATCACTGCCTGGAAAGTGGCCAGTGTGGTCAAAAAGCATTTCCGGCATTGACCCGCACTGGCTATTATCCGTCGCATAGTAGATTGGTAGTAGCCAAGTGAGGGGCTAGGTGGTTACCTTACTCCTGTTGACTGAGCTTTTGTTGAGATGAAAGCTACTTAAATGGCAATCCAATACTGTCGACTACATGTTGATGGCATCGATTGCAACAACGGAATCTTCAAGCGCAACCCGCATCAGCAAGGCACGCATGCTGGCCTCATCCTGATTGTCCATGGCAATTTTCAGCTGATGGATCAAATCGGTGAGTAATTCGCCGGATAGACAAGGTTCATTCGCCTTCATGATCTTGGGTCGCCCAGTCGCCTGGGCATTGCTGCTGGCAATCAAAAGTTCTTCATACAGTTTTTCACCAGGCCGTAATCCGGTTACCACTATATCAATATCACCATTTGGATTCTCATCATCTCGAACTGCATGACCTGCAAGTCGGATCATGTTCCGGGCCAGATCCATGATCTTGACCGGCTCGCCCATGTCCAACAGAAAAATTTCTCCACCTGTTGCCAAGCTACTGGCCTGAATTACCAGCTCGACTGCTTCGTGAATGGACATGAAATAGCGGGTCACTTCTTCATGTGTAAGGGTGACAGGGCCACCTTGTGCAATCTGTTCTTTGAACAAAGGAATCACTGACCCTGATGAACCCAGTACGTTTCCGAAGCGGACAGCGCAGAAACGCTGATTTCTGCTGGCAGCTTTGGCTCGTTGCGCGTAGTCCTGAATAACCAGTTCTGCCCAGCGCTTGGTGGCGCCCATGACATTGGTAGGACGAACGGCCTTGTCTGTGGAAATCAGTACGAATGTCTCAACCCCAGCTTCATAGGCTGCCTGCGCAACGGTGAGGGTGCCCAACACATTGTTATTGGCTCCTTCTTGTACGTTCGCTTCAACCAGGGGCACGTGCTTATGTGCTGCTGCATGATAGATGGTCTGAATACGGTTTTCCGCTATCAGGCGTTGCACTAACCCTACATCTCTTGCTGAGCCCAGGCAGGGAACAATGTCGCAATCGGCTACCGCACGCAATGCGCGGTCAATTTGGTATAACGCATGTTCACTGGCTTCCAACAGTACTAAGCGGGCAGGGCCTACCGCTGCAATTTGCCTGCATAATTCCGACCCAATCGATCCCCCGGCACCAGTCACCATTACAGCTTTGCCACTGATACAACGCCCTAACAAGGCCGGATCTGCAGCAATCGGATCCCGTCCAAGCAAGTCGCCAATGTCTACTTCTCGAACCATATTTACCAAGTGGCGCCCACTGGCAATATCAGTCATCGCCGGAAGGATACGAACTCGCAGCGGATAACGTTCCAGCAAGCTGACGACATCACGTCGTCGGGCACTGGATGCCGATGGTAAAGTAACGATTACATCGTGAACATCGAAACGCTTGATCAACGTCCCGATTTGCTTCGGATTGTAGACGCGAAGGCCATCGACATCCTTACCATGCAGCGTAATATCATCATCGAAAAAACCAGCTGGAAACAAATCCCGACCTTTTCGCAATGACGCTGCCAATTGGCGGCCAGCGTCGCCTGCACCGTAAATGAATACTTGGCGACCGGCAAACTGGCTTCGAACCGGAAGCCAAAGTAGCCAACGTGCAGCAAAACGCGAACCACCGATCAAAACCATGCCAATCAGCCAATATAGGATAAGCACGGACCGTGGTACACCAGCCATTCCCGTTTGCTGTGTCATGAATGCGAGGCCAGCCCAGAGTAAGGTGGCCAGTCCCATACTTTTAATGACGGACCAGAATGCCTGTTCCCCAAGGTATCGAATGACGGACCGATAGAGTCCCAGCCGAAGAAAAACTGGAATGGCAAGAAATGGAGCACCAAGCATTAGACCAAGCTGAGCTGGATTCGGCTCGAAAAAATAACCAAAACGTAATGAGTAAGCTAACCATGAAGCGAAAAACAAAAGTACGGTATCTGTTACCAGCAGCAGAGTTTGCTTGAGTACACGCGGCAGCTTTACCAACTTTTGGGCGATACGTGATGGAATCAATTTAGGCATGATCAGGCCTCCCTGCACCAAGATAAATACAACCGATTACAAGCGGTGCATATGCTAGCAGCAGCCAGAGCAAGGGCCAATTGGGAAAATACAGGCTTGCCCACGCCAATGGTGCTAGCCAAAGAATATTGACTGCCAGGGTCAGGAGTGTAACCAAGCGATGTCCAGCTTTTCGATTGCCTTGCCAGCGTCGTGACAGATGCTGGTATGCGTGGCTACGATGGGCCTCATACCAGCGTTCTCCATGCATGACTCGGGTAAACAAGGTCACGGTGGCGTCGCTGACAAATGCCGCAGCTAGAATCAACCAGGATATATAACTCATCCATCCAGCGTGAATGGTCATTAATGCCAGTGTAAAGATAATGAAGGCAAGCCAGGTGCTGCCAACATCACCCATAAAAATTCGTGCGGGTGGCCAATTTAGTATTAAGAAACCTAATGTTGCAGCGGAGGTAGTGAGCATCAATTGTAGGATTAAGTTGCTGTGGCTGGCTGATGTGGTCAGCATTGAAAGCATCACACCTGTTAACAGCATTGATATTGCTTGAGTACCGGCAATGCCATCAATGCCATCCATGAAATTGAACAGATTTATCCACCAGATACCAAAGAAAATTAAAGCAACATTAAATAAGATGCCTAGGAAGGATAAGTCATTTGATCCTGATAATATGGGTTGGTAAGTGAAAGCGGTGACTAATAAAGTATTCAGAATGAGTTGAAGACCAAAGCGTAACCGAGCTGGGGCTGGATAGATATCATCAATTAAGCCAATAATGGCTAGTGGTAGGGCTAATATAAAGCCTATGAAAAGCTGCCAAGGCTGCGTAAATAGAAAATATGTGGCGGCGAGTGTCCCTGTAATTACAATACCTATCCCACCGCCGCCAGGTGTCGGTTTTTCATGGCTAGATCGATGATTAGGAATTTGTACTAGCTGCAGATGCTCGGCACGCTGAATTACCCAAGTGACGATTAGCCATGAAATTAAGATTGTAATTAATAGAATAAATAGGAAGTTAAAATTCATTATTTTAGAAGTTCAATTTATTTTCTAAAAACCATTCAACAGTACTGCTTAGTCCATCGTCTAGTGAATAAGGAGGTGCCCATCCAAATTGTTGTCGGATGAGACTGCTGTCAACAGCCAAGGAACTGAACAGGCGCTGAACTTCGGGACTTTTACCAACAATACTCGCTGGTAAGTTCATTATTGACCTTGGAACAGGAACTAGCCAAGCCTGTTTTTTCATGTAAATGGCCAAGCGGCGTATTAAGTCAGGGGTTGATATATTTTCACCGTCTGATACCAAGAATGTCTGGTCCGCTGCTTGTGGATGATTCAGTAAAAATATTATAGCATCTACTAAATTATGGACATAAATCAGGCTCCGTAAATTACGAATTGCTCCAAACGGAAGCGGGATCCCGCTATGTACTAACTGCATCAATCGTAAGAAGTTTGCCCCAACATTTGGACCATATACTAAAGGTGGGCGAACAATGACAACTTCCATTCCAGTCTCTTGAGCAATGGCCATTAGTCCTTGTTCAGCTTCCCACTTGGATACGCTATATGCATCGGATGGTCTTGGCGTATCTATTTCAGTAAAAGGATGATTGATCGTTTCTTCGCCGTTTACTTTGATGGAACTCATAAATAGAAAACGTTTTACACCAGTCTTGGCCGCTTGTCTGGCAAGTTGCAATGTTCCAAAGGTGTTGACTGCTCGAAATGCGGCAAGCGGGTCGTGCTCAGTGTCGTGCATCACATGTACACGAGCTGCAAGGTGAATGACGCTGTCGCATTCCGTTAAAGCTTGCGACCAATCTGTATCGGGTCCAATACTACCAATTGCAATGTTTTTGCCTTGATCATATTGTCTTGTAACCGGTGTAAAGTCTTGCCCAATTAAGTAGAGTTTTTGGCATAGGGCATTGCCTACAAAGCCATTCGCACCAGTAACGCAAATTCTATTGAACTTAGAAAGTGTGGATGTCAATTGTTCAAAATCTCATGATAAATTCTTAAGGTTGCTGTCAGTACGTTAGCTTCGTTGAATTCCGATTCAGCACGAGTCCGGCTGTTTTTTCCATACTCCTGACGTTTGACAGGATCCGTAATAAGTGTTCTAAGTGCAGATGCCAGTGCTGCAGAATTTCCGATGGGTACCAATAGTCCATTGAAACCGTGGGTCACAACTTCACGACATCCTGGTGCATCTGTCGTTACTATTGGTTTGCTTGAAGCTGCAGCCTCAAGAAGTGCTTTGGGTAATCCTTCTCTATAAGACGGTAGGCAAACTATATCGGATTGCGCGAAAATAGCTTTCATGTCATCACGCCATCCCCAATACTCGACAATCTGCTCAGAAACCCATGCATTCAATATGTCTTCTGACAAGGAAGCTGGGTTTTCCGGGTCCGGGGACCCAACTAGGACGAAACGAGCCTTAATACCTTCCTGCTTCAATTGACGAGCAGCATCTACAAACTCGTGCACACCTTTGTCTTTCAACATACGAGCAGGCAGTATTACCATACAGGAATTATCACTTCTTGCTTCAGTATGATAATGATCAGGATTAATGCCAACGCCTCTGATAATTCGGATTGCTGATTGCTTAACCAGCTTTCTTTCAATCATTAATTGGCTATCGTCATTATTCTGTAAAATTAGAACATGATGATTTCCACTCAGCGCAGTACGTAATAACCAACTGACAACTGGACGGATTGTTTTGGCTTTGATTGAGCTGGATGTAAATACAAAACCCAATCCCCCTAACGCATTTACAACTCTAGAAATACCCACTAGTTTCGCTGCAAGACCTCCAAAAATCACAGGCTTGATAGCAACATGATGAATTAAATCTGGCTTCAGATTTCTATAGAGTCGTATAAGTCTTCCAAAATAGGCTAGCCCTTCAATAATTCCTAGTCCAGCACGCCTAGCTGGTAAATCGATTAATCCAATACCTGCAGAGCGAATTATATCAGCATGCTCATTTATGCGTGTAATAACTGAGACTTGATAGCCTGCTGTAAGTGCATTTTTCGCAAGAATAAGGCGATGTGAAACAAAGTACCAGTCCTCTGTGACTACAAATACCAAGTGAGGACGAGGCAAATCTATAGAAGACATAAACGTGAAATCCCAATAAGGCATCTACTACTTTTCAAGTAGAAAATACCTATCTTTACTGGCTAGAGGCGCAGTAAATAATGCAAGCAGCCTAGAGGCTGAAACCTAGGGTGACATAGTTCATAGGGTAGTGCATATCATTTGGAGCCTTGTCAAACAACATCCCGATAATGGGTATGCCATGCTTGGAACGCTAAGACATCCCACAATAGATATTGCCAGTTGCGTTCACCCGATTGATGTTCTTGCCATGCCTTTCTGACTAGTTCAGCATTGAAAAAACCATCTGCTCGGAGTTTAGTTTCATCCAATAATTCCTCACCCCAAGCTCGAAGCGAGCCCCTTAACCAGTGGTCAATTGGAATACCGAAGCCCATTTTGGGACGCTCGATGAGTGTACGCGGAACATAGCGGTACAGCACTTGGCGGAGTGGCCATTTTGACTGCCCTTCCCGCCTTAAAATAGCAGTTGGCAATGTCCATGCGAACTCTACAATACGATGATCTAGCAGAGGAACTCTGGATTCCAAGCTTACACCCATGGAGGCGCGGTCAACTTTTACAAGGATGTCATCAGGAAGATAACTCATTAGATCAAGGTACATCATGCGATGTACAAAGTCCGGCAATGCTGGGCCATTTTCAAGCCCTGTCAACATTGTTGGTGGTTCAATGGCGCCCGGAACGATTTTGCTCGGATCCTGCCAATGTGAAACCAATTGCCGATAAACATCGTCTTCGCTTCTTAATGCAAGCACACTAGCCAATTTGTGTAGCTTATCGCCAGGATTCTTAAAACGATATCTAGATGGAGCCAGTTTAAGAGGAAGGGCCAACGCGCTGTCCCATACACTAGGCTTCACTGCATGAATGGCTGCGGCGCCAGCGGAACGTATAGTTCGAGGTAGCATTGACAGGCGGCCCCACAGTTGTTCCGAAATGGCATAGCGTGAGTAACCTGAAAAAAGTTCATCACCTCCATCACCAGATAGAGAAACAGTGACATCCTGACGTGCTAGTTTTGAAACGAGAAATGTTGGAATTTGTGAAGAATCAGAAAAAGGTTCGCTATACAACTTGGGAAGTTGTGGAATAACATCAAGCGCTTCTTTGGGGGACACATACAGCTCTGTGTGAGCTGTTCCCAAATGTGTAGCTACAGCCTTGGCATGTACTGCCTCGTTGTACCCTTCTTCATTAAAGCCTATAGAAAATGTACGAACTGGCTGAGTACTCATTGATTGCATCAGCGCGACGACTGTAGACGAATCAACCCCTCCCGACAGGAATGCTCCTAGTGGGACATCTGCCATCATTTGTCCAGATAAAGATTGGCGCAGTAAATACTCTAACCTATCCACCACTTCTTCGGGTGAACCCTGAAATGTCGATGCTTGTCCTGTCGCCGCAATTGACGCAGCATCCCAGTAACATTCAATTTTGGATTCTCTACTGCCACAGGTCAAAGTCAGCATGTGTCCTGGGCGCAATTTAGAGACGTTCCGGAAAATTGAGTAGGGGGCAGGTATATAGTTGTGGCGCATCATAAGCGCCAAAGCATCCCGATTGATATCACCCTTCCAATGAGGATGCTGATATAGCGCAGCCATCTCGGAGGCAAATACCAAAGTATTACCTAACCAACCATAGTAGAGTGGTTTCTCGCCCAAGCGATCTCGGGCCATGAATAAGGTACGGCTCTCACGGTGCCATAGAGCAAAAGCAAACATGCCAACACACTTTTTAAGAGCTTCATGCACCCCATAAAGTGAAATAGCGGCTAACAATACCTCGGTATCAGAATGCCCCCTCCAGCCATTTGACCAACCATTTGCTTCAAGTTCTTTGCGTAGTAATTCGTGATTATAGATTTCACCATTGAATGCAATGACCCATCGGCCACAGCTTGATTCCATTGGTTGATGACCCATGGGGGAAAGATCGACGATGGATAACCGGCGATGTCCCAGTGCAATGCCCTTTGGCAGATCCAACCAAATTCCCTGATCATCTGGACCTCTATGAGTAATGGCGCTTGCCATACGAGATACCCATTGTTCTGCATCGGATGGAATTCCAGCCCAATCAATAAACCCTACGAAGCCGCACATTCTTTATGTCCTTCTAAAACAAAACTGTGTCGTGCTGCCCAGTACCATACCGCAGACCATATAAATAAGATAGTAACCATTAATATTAATAATGGATGTATGGTCATGTTGGCCTGTAATTGATATTTTCTGTTGTTATGAATTGGAGATGAATTGTCTGTCGTGGAAAAGACGATTCCTCTATCTTCGTATAAGCATTTTCCATTACCTTGAAATACAATTTCCTCAATTTTTGAATTGCATGAAATCATTGAATGACTATTCTCGAATAGCTTTACTCCGTATTGATTGTTTATGGTATTGGTTCTTGAGTCTTCAATTCTAATAGCGCCGGAGAATTTGTGTTGAGGTATTCCAAAGTAATATGTATTTCCCATGTGTAAGCTAATGTCTTTCGTATTTATATCAAAATTTAATGGTTTTTCTGATATATTTCCAATATTGAAAGTAATAATTGAAGTCAATAGCAATGGAATTATGGCGACAAGAAGAATTACTCTCTCTTTCTGATGGTGGGCTATTTGAATTTTCAATGAAAAGCTATTTGAAATAGCACCAGAGATAACTATGACAATAGCAGCAACAGAAGGCACGCTAAGTAATATGTCATGAGAAAAGAAAGATGCACCTAAAATTGCAACAGCAGAAGGGATGCATGATTTGCTATTTGAGATAAGCACAAGAAATATAACAAGGCTCGGTATTATTATCCAGCCCAGATGTCCAAAGGCAACGGCAAATAAGACAAAGCTATTATGTGGGCCAAGTTTAAATGCCTTTTCCAAGCCCATGCCAAATGAAGGGGCAGATTTGTATGCGTCCAGTGATTGCTTTAGGAGCATTGCACGTGCTACTGCGGAATTAGTGTGCTCGATATCATTAAGTGTGGGATTGGTAACTGTTTCTGGCTTAGTTGGTAGTATTCGAACATTGTCATTGGGGCTACTAACGGGAATCTCCGCTTTAAGTCTTGATTCTTCTGAAGGTGATAATGTATTTTCCTTATTCTCATGCCACATAGCATTTGCGGAAATTAGTCCTTGTAAGGCATTTTTTGTGGCTACGCCAAAAGATTTATTGTTCGCATAGGCAAACGTTATTGTAATAAGAACAAATATAAAAGAGAGAATAGCTGGTTTCAGGCCTTCTCTAATTTCCTTTATTTTCGACCTATTAATTGTTATCATTCCTGACAATAATGCAAGAAGGCCGATAATCATTGTAGTTCGAGATAGTGTTACATATATTGCGCCGGAGGTAAGTAGAATAACAGCAGCTCGCCATTTCAATTTAACTGACCAGATTGATCCAGCTATCCCAATTAGTAATGATATGGCTGCTATATTTGGATTTATAAAAATTGACGCAGCTCTTCCTGTTGTGCTAGTAAAACCATCGAGAAAGCATGCGTCCAAAAGGCAGTAAATAGACATTAAGCAAACTAATGCAATAGCATATTGAGCTACTAGGCGCACACCAACTGCACAAGATATAACTGTAAAGGTAAATATTGATGCAATTCCGACTATGTAATTTTTAGAAATAGAGTCAATTGGCGACGAATTTAGAAAAATGGGAAGTATTAAAATTAGGCTTAAAATCAATAGATTCAATGCAATTCTTCTTATCTCTTGATTGTAGATAACGAAAAAAATTGAAAGAAAAGCACTGGCTCCATATGTAAAATAAATAATGGATGAAATTGATTTTGGAGTTGATTGTAATTGAGAGCTAATATAGGTCAGTAATCCTGTTTGAAATAGAAATAAATAAATTGTTAGTAAGGCAATGCCGAATCTTTCTGTTAGATGTCCTGGCAAAATTACTTTATTTATATTAGCTATTTTCATGACGAGGGCTTTGATATAGGTTTTCATGACTGTTCACCATTTCCGCAACTGAGAATCTACTAATGACTAGTTCAGTGCGTTTTCTTGATGAGATAGATGGTAAACATTCTTCGCCAAGAATTTTTCTAATTCCATTTGCAAGCTCTATCGGATTTTTGGGTAAAACTAATTCACAACCTGGCATTCCATACAATACTTCAACATTCCCACCAACCGACGTTGCAACAATTGGTAAACCAGCAGCCAATTTTTCTAACAAAGCATTTGAACATCCTTCTTCATGTGAAGCCATAATGCCGATATCCATGGCGCAGAGAAGTATATTTACATCATTTCGACGCCCCATGTAGGTTATTGCCTTGTCTACCGAATGCATATGCGCAAATTTCTTTAGCTCACAAAGTATTCCACGATCCTCCCCTATTAAGTATAAGTGAACATTGGGGTTGGTTTTGTATATTATTGAAAAAGCTTCTATTAAATCTTGATGCCCCTTGTATGGAATAAGGTTTGCTACAGAAACTAATGCGATCTGATCATCTACAATGCCTAAATTATTTCTAATCTCATTTCGCTTTGGGCATTCGACGTTATTTCCAGAGAAATGCAAGCCGTTATATATAAGTCTAATTTTTCCGGGATTTACTTTATCTCGAGATATGGTGTCGTCGACCACCGCTTGTGAATTTGCAGTAATTGAGGTGGAGCATATATTTGCAATTCGATCACACCATTTCCACCATGGATGCCGATCTTGATGAGTTCCTAAAGCGCGGCGAGATGTGATAACTGTCTTGACTCCAAGTAATCGCCCTGTAAGAGCTCCCATAAAATTTGTCAGTGGTAGAAACGCATGCAGTGCATGTGGTCTTAACGTGAGTGTAAGCCAAAACAACCGCCACTCTGCACGTAGTAATGAGAAAACCTTTTTCCAGCGTGAAGCCTGGGAATTATAACCACCTGTATGGATTTGAACCCCGGCGGCCATCAATAAAGCTTTTAAGGGGCCGTCATCTTCTAAAGAGAAAAGATGAGCCTCTCGACCTCGCTTAATCAGCTCACTTGATAGCATTAACAATTGGTTTTCAGCACCACCTATGTTTAATGAACCAATAACGTAAAGAACCTTAAGAGGAGATGCACTCATTTGGGTATATCCGGAATATGTTTAGCGTGCGGATTCATTTTTTCGTTCTGCAATGACATTTGCACAGACTCTTTGCCATTGAGTGTAAATCCTATCAGATGAAAACCGCTCTGCAACTAGTTTGGCTTCTTTGCCTAAGCGTTCTCGCTTTTTCTGATCATTGGCAAGTAGTTTTAACGCATTACTCAAGGCGAGTATGTCACCATTGGGTATGAGCAATCCATCTGTTTCATGACGGATAATATCTGCAGGCCCACTATTACAATCGAATGCAATACTTGCAAGCCCACATTGCATTGCTTCCAGAAGAACATTTGGAAAGCCCTCATAGCGAGAGCTTAGTACAAAGATGTCCCCATTCTGTAACCAGGACTCAGGATCGGTCTGGGCTCCAGGGAGTTTAATATTTTTATTCAAATTTAACTGCTTTATGAGTAATTCAAGCGAGCTACGTTCTTCACCTTCACCTAAAATTACAAGCGACCAGCCTTGTAGAGCTAAGTCCGTGTTAGCAAACGCACTAATTAAAAGGTCAAATCCCTTTTGAGGAGACAGCCGGCCTACCCCAAGGATTATGTTACCTGGCGGCATATTGAGTGGGCGTTGGCTGCGGGAAACAAAAGATGGTCTCACCGCGTTCGGTATGATATGTACCTTTTGAGAGGGATACCAATCCTTGGCCCATTCTGCAGCACTTGTTGTTTGAACTATCAGCCGATCTGCAAGTTGGTAACTGAGTCTGCGCAGAATATCCCAACTCTTACCAACTCTATGATGTCTAGGATCAATGCGTTCCGAAATAATTATTGGTATTTTGGTGAAGATAAGAGAAAGTAAAACACGAATATTTGTAAGGTCAATGAAGCTTATTACAATATTAGGGGATTGTAATGTTACTTCGCGGCGTATCATTCTTAGTCGTTGCAGAGAACTAACGATGCTGGTCAATTTGTTATTTGACGGCCACATTATATTTAGTCGAATTCGGGAGACGGAACTTGATAACTTATATCTATCTTCCCGCTCTCCTTCAAGTGTGACTAGCGTGACACGTATTCCTTGAGCTACTAGGAATTCAGCAAGGTCTACCATTACTCGTTCAGCCCCTCCACCACCTAGGCTTGAAATAATCAACATAATGTGAAGTGGGGTTACTGGGCTGTATTGAGTTGTATCCATTCAGTTGCCTTTAATAGCCTACATGCAAGTATAAATAGAAATAAGAACGTTGTTACTCGAATGACAAATGCTATGAGTGTATCGGTATTGGTTAGTAATTGCCGTAGTATTAATTCTGAAGTTATTGCAGGTGCAATAATTAAGAAGCATTTTGTAATGGCATTAATGCTCTGTGGTGGGATGCCTGACGTTGAAAAAAACTTTTTGAAATTGAAAGTAAAGAAGGTTAGTACGAATATTTGTGCAATTAAGGGTGAGAGTACTATGTTGGTTATACTGGATGTACTGGCGCCTGCAAAACACATTAGACTAGTGAAGATTAGCGAGATAAGCGATGAAATTGAAAGTAAATGTGGTCGCTGCATTGCTTGAAACAGCTTTGCATAGAAAGTTGCTAATGCAAATGGGAAGAGTGAGAGAGTTAAAAGAGTCCATGCCTGCCAAACGCTATTACTTAATGTCTGATCGAATTTGCCACGACTAAATAGCGTGCTGACAGTTGACTCACCTAAAAACACAACACCACTTAGTATAAATAAACATACAAGCAGTGTGGCTCGACTGATTTTCCAGAATAGTCTGACGATCTCATCATGCTGTTTTGTAGAAAGTAAGCTTGCCAAGTGTGGTAGTAGTACCGTACTAATCCCAATTATTAAAATCTGAGTTAGTGCACTATGTAGCCTGGATGCATATCCATAAACTGCAACGGCACCCTCTCCAAGCCTTGAGCATGCAATTTGAATGAGAACAATCGTTCCATTTGAAAGAACAACTGAGGGCAGAGTTGGAATGGCGAGTTTAAGCGTAGCTTTGACTTCTTCTATTACACCCTTGGGTAGTAACAGAATTGCTAAACCAATTCTGTTGTATGCGTAAAGCATAAAGAGGAGTTGGGTTATCCAGCCAAGTATTAGCGTTATCAGCAGCGTGTTAAGGTTGTGTAGTGGCCATAACCAAAGCGCAAGCGCGGATACTATAGCATTGAGGACAGGGGCGGCAGCGGCGGCACCAAAGCGATTATGGCAATTTAAGACTAAGCCTAGGAAGTCAGAAAGTACGGTTGGAACCAAAGACCAAATTGCAATAGAAAGTGCAATATCAATCATTGGTTTACGCGGATCACCGCTGATTGGTACCAGAATATCGGTCAGTTGTGCCTTTGCGATAAAAATGACAATTGACAGTAATATGGCAATTATCAAAACAACTTGGCCAATTGCTACCCGAAATGTATTGGCAAATTCTGGATTTTCGTGATTTAACGCTATGTAGCGACCAACAAAACCTGATTGCAACCATCCGCTGATGACCCCAGACAGTAGTGTGGGTGCGGCAAGTGCAAGGTTATATGCGTCAACTTCACCGGATGCGCCAAAAAAATAAGCAATAAGAGCGGTACGCAAAAATGCAAATACCTGCGCAATAATTGTAAAAAGCGAAACAATTCTGGCATTGCTCAGCATTTGCTTTCCTGGTTGCGGCGATCATCCGGCAATTAGCTCATTTTCTGTCGAGCCTTAGATCATAGTGTTAAGATCGGTAGTCGTATTCTTGAAATGAGAAATCGTTTCTCATAAAACATAAGAAAATTTTGCTTTTAGGATTTCTTTGGAAATATTCTATGATGTTACTTTGTAAATTCTACCATTCGATCAGTCTTGTAAACAATCATCGCTGTTAACGGTAACCGAGGCCGATAAATTCGAACTTAGCTCAAGAAACATTTATAACTGCAGAACGTGAAACAGCCCACATTAAGTGGGCTGTAGTATTCTGGTGGCCAAGGGCGGAATCGAACCACCGACACAAGGATTTTCAGTCCTCTGCTCTACCGACTGAGCTACTTGGCCTTCGAGAGGTCGCCATTAAATACTATGGGGCTGTTTGAGTCAAGCTGTTTTTACAAAATAGTGAAGAAAAATGGATGGGGTCGCCTAAGAAAACGTTTGTGCAGATGGATGGCGCCGTCGCATTTCGTTGAGCATGCCTTGAAATTGCTCGGAAATTTCATTTTTGATGAAAGCAAGTCCGATACCAGGAGGAATCCATGTGCTTGGGGTGCTGACCGAATGAAATGTGATATGTGTGCCGGTGTTGTCGTGACTTAATTGGGTGATGCCTGTCATGGCGCGTACGTTGCCGCTGATGCTTTTCGAGCGGATCTGGGTAATGGGTTTGAGTTCAATGTCTCGAGTCGATTCAAAACCAAAGCTGAGCAAGCCAAAGTGTGCGCGTCCTTTTTGTTGGACGCGTATTTGGTCGCCATATCGCTCCACAACATTGCTCTCCTGAACGTTGGGAACAAATTGAGCCATGTGTTCAAAATCGGTCAGCACAGCCCAGGCGGCGGCCTGGCTGACATCTGTCACCATTTCGCAATCCACGACGATGTCCTCCCCTTGCTTGGTCACATGTACCGTCACCGGGGATTGGGCGTTGGTGTCTGCGGTGACGGGGTTGATCAGTGTCAACACAAGCAAGGGCCAAGCCAAGTAGCGCATACGTTCTCCTGAATTGTAGTGGGTTTATTTGTATGGCATTTTAGCCTGGGTTGCATTCTTGTGAGAGCCAATATCATGCTGTGTTAACAAATACTTACAAAGATACTAAGACTGATATTTCGTAACGGGAGTTATTTTGTTGAGGGCGGGACTACGAGCTGGTTGTCTAGTGTCAATGGCCAATAGCCAATAGTTTTGACCCAATAGTGGCCATTAACATCTAGTTTACTTTGGATCGGAATCAGTCGATTTTGTCGGTGGTCTTGCTGGGTGTAGGGCAGGGTAACAGGATGCATAAGTACAGCGTATCTCAGTTATGGCCAAGTGCTACTGGAGGTTGTGTTCTTGATATCGTTATGCGGGATACCAGACTTATACCTCTAGAGGGTCAACATCAATGATCCACCGTACTTGGCGCTCGTTGAGTGTATGTAGTTGCGGGATCCAGTTGCGTAACAGGGTCTGCAGTATGGCTCGTGAGGGATGCTGCACTAACAGCTGCGCGCGCGCCCAACCCGCAAGGCGGGTCAGGGCTGCGGGGACTGGGTCGAACAGATCAACGGGTGAATTAAGGGCATGAGCAAATTGTTTGGCTTGATCCAGAAAGGCAATAGCCAACTCCAAGTCTTGTGCTTCTGCGCGAAGGACTGCTTGGTACAGGAAAGGGGGGAAGTGTGCTTGGCGACGTTCTTCTAGCAGACGCTTCGCATAACTATCAAAATCGTGTGCTACCAGTGCATGTAGTAATGGATGATCTGGGAATTGTGTTTGGATTAGTACCTCACCCGGGATGCCAGCTCTTCCAGCTCGACCCGAAACTTGCATCAACAAGGAGAACAGACGCTCGGTGGCTCTGAAGTCCGCGCTGTAAAGGCCGCTGTCGGCGTTCAGTACGCATACCAGAGATAGATTTGGGAAGTCATGACCCTTTGCCAGCATCTGCGTGCCGACCAGAATGTCGACCTTGCCGCCATGGATGTTGGCAAGCATGGTGTTGAAGGCTTCTTTGCGGCGAGTTGCATCGCGATCGACACGGAGAATCCGGGCCTGAGGTAGCCTTTCCGTCAGTGCCGCTTCAATGCGTTGTGTGCCGACGCCCAGCGGCCGGATGTCCTGATTGCCACAATCGGGGCAGGCTGATGGCACTGATTCTTCATAGCCACATAGGTGGCATCGTAATTGCCGCTCACGCAAGTGGACGACCAATCTTGCGGAACATCGCTGGCAGCCCGCAATCCAGCCGCATTCTCCGCAAAACAATACGGGTGCAAAGCCGCGGCGGTTGATGAATACCAGGCTTTGTTCACCAGCCAACAGTCGAGCATTTAATGCATTGACCATGTCGTCCGACAACCCATCTTGTAAAAGCAGTCGGCGGGTATCGATGGTTTTGACGATGGGTAGCTCAGCAACGTCAACCGCTCGTTTGTTCAGCTTGGCCAGTCGATAACGACCTGTATGCGCATTATGGTAGGTTTCAAGGGCCGGTGTAGCAGAACCCAGCACAACAGGGATTTGACGTAGTCGGGCACGAAAGACTGCAACATCGCGTGCTGAGTAGCGTAGCCCCTCTTGTTGCTTGAATGAGCTGTCATGCTCTTCATCCACAATAATCATGCCCAATCGTGGCAGAGGGGTGAATACAGCTAATCGTGTTCCCAGCACGATATCTGCTTGACCACATTGTGCAGTCAACCAGTTATCCGCACGCTCACCATCAGCTAAGGCGCTGTGCAGGCTGACAATACACCGATTGGGGAAACGGGCGCTGAAACGTACTGTTAGTTGTGGGGTCAGGTTGATTTCCGGGATCAGAACCAATACTTGTCGACCGGCAGCTAACTCAGCTGCAATCAGCTGCAAATAGACCTCAGTCTTGCCGCTACCTGTTATGCCATGTAGTAACGTGACCGCAAATCCTGGTTGGCTTTGGATTGCTGTGATGGCGGCTTGTTGCTCGATATTCAATGCCGGCAGAGGGGTGAGCGGAAATTGTTCGGCCATTGGTGGTATGCAACGAGCAACCCAACCTTCGCGAGCCCATTGGCGTAATGTGGCTGGGGCATTTGCAGCAACTTGCTGGGCTTGCTCCACTGCCAATGGACCCGATTGCAATGTGGCATACAGTCGCTGTTGGGTGGGAGCTCGTGCACTGATTCTTCCTTGAAGCTGGTTGCTGCCTAGTTCTGTCAGTTGCCAATGAGTACCAGGCGGCCGGTGATAAGCGGCAGTTTGTCGTAACCGCACCGGCAGACCGGTAAAAATGACCTGCCCAAAGGGGTGCTGATAGTAATCTGCACAAAATCGACAGGTATCCAGCACGTCCTGCGGGAGTGGCGGCATGTCATGGTGAAGTGTAATCACCGATTTCAGCTTGGATGGTGCATATTCGCTGGTACTGGCGACATCGATCACGATACCGGTCAGTTTGCGTGGGCCGAAGGGGACGACAACCCGCCTGCCGATATCGTTTTCGGTGATGTCGGTGGCGAGGTAGTCGAAGGGGCCTGCCAGCGGGACATCCAGCGCAATACGTGCGATGTTCATTGGTTGCGATGCCAAGTTGCTATGTTGCTGTAACTTCTCATCATGTCACGCTAGGTCATTCAGCATAAAGCGATTTTCAAGCAATCCACAAAATCTGTGGATAACTTTGTGGAATACGCGTGAGAAACGGGCCAAGTTACCGGGGTGAAAGGCCATTTGTTAGATTGTGCAAAAAAACGGCAACAAAATAAATCAATACTAATCAATGACATACTGTCTATCTTTGTGCGTTTGACGGTGGTCTCTGGAAGAGTGCGAGATTTATTTTTTTTGTGAACAACTTACTAAATGTCAAGGGTTTAGGTGCAATTTTTCTGGTTGACAAACGCCTGCTGCAAAGCGTCCTTGATGATAGCGATGCCTTGCTCCACCGCATCGGCCGTCGCATGGCTGAAGTTTAAACGGATACACCCGGCAGCATCTACCGGTGTGGCAAAAAAGGGCTCGCCTGGCATGAAGGCGACATTTTGGGCCATGGTGGCTTGCAGCAGTCGTCGGGTATCAATTTGTTGATTCAACCGCGCCCAGATGAACAAGCCGCCTGGTGGCGTATCCCAAGTTGCCAGTTCACCACAATGGTTAGCCAGTGCAGTCAGCATGATATCGCGTTGCTGACGATAATAGGCTCGTGTCTTGAGAATGTGCTCTTGATAAGCGGGGCTATCCAGCCAATTGGCCAGCAGCCACTGGCCGATACGGTTGGTGTGCAGGTCAGCCGCTTGCTTCAGCTTGATCAGATTGGGCATCAATGTGGGGCTCGCAACCAGATAGCCTACGCGCAAGCCAGGAGTAGCTGTTTTGGAGAAGCTGCCACAATAGATGAATGGGGCTGTATGCAGATCGGCGCACAAGGGGCGACGTTCCGCCTTATCGTATGCCAATTCACGATAGGGTTCATCTTCGATCAGTGGCAAAGCCAATTCATCGAGAGTTCTGGCGACAGCCTGTCGTGTGGCGGCATCGTAGCAGTAGCCAGAAGGATTCTGGAAGGTGGGGATCAGATAACAGAATGCTGGGCGGTGACATTTGGCTTTTGCTGCCAGCTCAGCAGGGTCAATGCCGCTGGGTTGCAGTGCCAGTTCATGCATCTCGGCGCCAAATAGACGGAAGTTCTGTAAAGCAGCCAAATATGTAGGTGCTTCGACCAAAATGGGGGTACCTGGATCTATGAATAACTTCGCAGTCAAATCCAGCGCTTGTTGAGAGCCAGACAGAATCAGGACCTGGTCCGCAGTGGCTTGAATGCCCAGTTGCTGAGCATGGGCTGCAATCTTTTCGCGCAAGATCGACTCCCCTTCACTCGGGCCGTATTGGCGCAGGCTGTCGGGTAATTGGCTGAAATCGAAAGCCGGCATGACGTCGGCTGCAGGTAATCCGCCTGCAAATGAAATCACACCGGGACGCTGGGTCAGCGACAGGATTTCGCGAATCAACGAACCTGATAGTCGATTGATGCGTTCTGAAAACATGATGAGGTCCTTCAAATGGGAATATATCCAGTGTAAAGGTCGGAGCAAATGGCGGGTAGCAACAGTTTTGCGATCCCATATCTACAAACTGTCACGGTTTCGGGTCGATTTCATACATGGATTGGCAGCGTTGCTGAATGCGGTGGTATTCGCCAGAGTCATGCAAACGCTGCAAGCCTTGACTGAACACGGTGAGAATCGCTTCTGTCTTGGGGAAAGTGCGGGAGACAATCATGAAATAGTCATGATTGCGTCTGTCTTCAGTCAGCCCAGGCGATTGCTTGAACAGTGCTGTTTGTTTGGTTAGACGTTGCTTGATCAGATATGTGCCAAAGAGTTGCTCCAGTGGTACGGTATCTGCCCTTTTCAGTAGCACTTGTCGAAGCGCCTGCTCTTCGTCAATGGCATAGCTCAGTTGAATTCCGGCACGTTTGAAGATGGGTTCGAACCAGTATCCATGTGGTGTGGCAACGCGTATTGATTGTAGATCTCCCAGGTGAAGGGCCTTGATGCCATTGGGGAACTGCGATTGCAAATGAAAGAAGACAATTTTTCCTTGGTGCAAGGGTGGAGAAAACAGAAAGGCTTCGTCGCGCTCTTTTGTCCAGTGATAGGGCATGCCAGCAAAAGCCTGACCACTGCGCACCATGGCTTCCACACGAGGCCAACTTGTAAATGAAAACACTGGGCTGAACTGGCTGCCTGCGAAGGCGGCGGTGATGATTTCGACCAGCATGCCTTGATTGGGTAGCGTCGCCGAGACAAATGGCGGATATTCCCCAGTTGCAATCGGAATCAACTGTTTCGATTCTGCCATCAGCGATGTACTGACTATCGGGAGCAAACCGATCAAGATTCGAGTCAGCAGGTGGGCTGTCTTTCCCTGACAGGCAAGGTTAATCAGTGGTGATGACAAGTCATCCATCAGGTCTACCTCAATGCGGGTAAGACATCGTTCCTCTCACTATGGCAAAGAAAGTACCGGGTCGAATTGGTTTCGGATGTTGGGAGCAACGTTGGATTGTTATTGATTGGTAGTTGTGTCTTGATAGCGCTGCAGAATGCGAGTGTATTCACCATTGTCGCGCAATTTTTGTAACCCATCGTTGAGCTGCTTCAGAATGGCGGACGCATTGGGATAGCGCCTGGAAATAATCATGTAGTTATCCACATTCTGATTGTCTTCCGGTAGGCCAGGTGACCATGAAAATTGCTGGGGATGATCCGAGAAATGTTTGTTGATCAGATGGATGCCATGTAAGGTATCCAGTACAACGATATCAGCCAATTTTCGCTGCAGCAGTTGAAACGAATGAACCTCATCATTGCTGTAATACATCTCGACACCGGCCCGTCGAAACTCTGGCTCAAACCAATATCCACGTGGTGTGGCTACGCGATAGGGAATCAAGTCCGAAGGGGCTTTCGGGTTGAAGGCTGGCAATCGTCCTCTGAGGGAAAAAATGGAGGCACCGCCTCTGTATAACGGTGAGGAATAGTTATAAATCTGTTCTCGTTCAGGTGTACGTCGATAAGGCATGCCACCAAAAGCCTGGCCGTTCTGGACTGATGCTTCAACACGTGGCCAACTGGTAATGATCCACTTGGGGCGATAAACAGAGTCACGAAATACCGCAGTGACCAGTTCAATCAGCAGGCCTGTGGGTGGGCTTGTATTGTGGACATAGGGCGGATAGTCACCAGTAGCAATGGTGACATCGATTGGTTCTGCGGTTGCCCTGTGTGCAGACGTACCCAGCAAGGTCATCAAGGCCATGAGTAAGGCACGGGTGAACCAGGGCACGGATAGGCACGTTGTCCATTGCCTGAGTTGCATGTGCTGGGCAGCGGGTTTTGATTGTTGCCGCATCCCAAATTGATACGCCATTTCCGTGCCCCACTGTACAATGAAACCACTTATTCAATATGGCATAAAAGGCACTTGACGGTCAGGGTTCATCGCGCGGTTTCTTTTGATTATTGTCTACGGCAAGCGCTCGGCGCATTTCGCGTAACCGTGCCTCCAGTGACGATTGCAGATAGAAGTTGCCCTTGGCACTATCCAGTGCAATTTTCAGTTGGGTCTGGGCTTCCATGGGGTTGCCACGTAACCAGTGATATTCGGCTAATGCCTGGTGTTCTTTCGCCGGTTCTTTCAGGCTAGCATGGGCACGTGCCTGCAGCTGATAAAGACGGGCATCGCCGGGAGTGAGTGACAAACGTTCGTTGATCATTTCCAGTGCTGATCGGGCTTGAGCAAGTCGTAACTGTGCTTCTACTTTACCAAGATATAAGCCGGCACTACCGGGATAACGCAGCAATCCTGCACTGAAGAGCTTTTCGGCCTGCTCTGGCTGGTTCATGGCCAACTGGATATCGCCGGCCAATGTTTCCAGCAAGGGATGCTGCCATTGTTGGCGGGCGCGATTGATCTCTTGTTGGGCACGTTCGTAATGACGGTCCTTCAGCAGCGCCAAGGCCAAACCGTAACGATAGGCTATTTCCTGGGTATATTTCTTTTCCGCCAGCGTGTATTCATAGTACTGCACACTGGCTTTACCACCATTCTGCATGACCCGCAGCTTTTCTCGTATCAACAGAAAATCCTGGCTGTCCGTGACCTGCCTGTAAGGGAGTAAATCAACCCGGGATTGGGTATCGGCCACGCGCTCTGTTGTCAGGGGATGTGACCGAAGATAAGGAAAGGCGTTGTTATCCAGTAATGCATAGGCGCGTTGCATGCGTTCGAGAAAACGTGGCATGGCACGCGGATCGAACCCGGCTTTGCTGAGTGTCTGCAAGCCTAGCCGATCAGCCTCGCGTTCGTGGTCGCGGCTATAGGCCAAGCTGGCAGAGGCACCCAATGCTTGGGAGGTTGCCAGTACGCCCATGCCGGGATCGGTGTTGCTGGAGCTGCGCGCCGCCAGAATGGCCAGCGCCATGGCAGCCAGCAGCGGTACTGACATTTTGCTTTGCACTTCAGCCCGACGGGCAAGATGGTGCTGTGTGACGTGGGCAATTTCGTGTCCGAGCACGCCGGCCAGTTCTGATTCGCTTTGTGCTGTCAGGAAAATACCGGCATGCACACCAATGAAACCGCCGGGCATGGCAAACGCATTGATGCTTTTGTCGTTGACGACAAAAAATTCGAATGGGATCGCAGGGTCTTGGCTGGCTGCTGCCAGCTTGTAGCCGAGGCTGTTGATATAAGCCGTGATATCCGGGTCGTCCAGAAAGTCGTCACTGGCGCGGATTTCGCGCATGACACTTTCACCAATGGCACGTTCTTGCTGCATCGACAGCGTAGTCTGGGACGAATCGCCAAGGTCCGGGAGGCCGTCGGCCAGTGCTGCCTGTATGCTGAAACAAGCCAGCACGATAAGAGAGGTGATTGATCGCATGGTGCTATGATAGCCATTTTAATCATCAGTTCCGAGCCGGTATCGGCCGGTAAACACGATATTAACCAGCCCCGCAGTTGGAAAGCAGATTATGAGTCAGGAATTTACACATTTCGATGCCAGTGGTCAGGCCCATATGGTGGATGTGGCCGCCAAAGCCGAAACACACCGTGTTGCCCGTGCAACAGGTCGGATTGTGATGCAGCCGACGACTTTACAAAAAATCATGGCTGGTGACCATAAGAAAGGCGATGTATTGGGCATTGCGAGGATTGCAGCCATTCAGGCAAGCAAGCGTACTGGCGAATTGATTCCGTTGTGCCACCCGATTCCGCTGACGCGGGTGGCGGTTGAGTTCGATATCGATGAAGTAGCCTCAGCCGTGCATTGCGAAGTGACTGCGGAAACTGTGGGTCGAACCGGTGTCGAAATGGAGGCGCTGACAGCCTGTGGCATGGCTTTGCTGACTATTTATGATATGTGCAAGGCTGTGGATCGTGGTATGTGCATCGAAGGGATCATGTTGCTGGAAAAGCGTGGTGGTAAATCAGGTGATTGGTGTGTTGAGCGCAACTGACAAAATTCTGATGTCAGGGGATGCGCCAGCTTATCGTTCCTTGTCCTGTTTACGGTGGAGCGCCGTGTTTCAGGCGATTTACTGAAATTTGTTGGCTGCTCTTAACGTGGGTTGCCACTATCTTCTGAAAAATGCTTGAGATAGCGGCTTTCCAGTGCCGGAATATGCATACCGCGAAGCGTTTCGTCAAAACGTTCCTGTAGTATGCGATGCTGTTGCGTTTGTTTGAAACAGATATGAATGCTGAGGTTGCTCAGTAACTTGGGGTGGAACGCAATTCCGTTGCGTTCGGGTTTCAGCTTTGGGGTGCTGGCAAACAGATAGTACATGACGTTCCTGTCTACCACGGCCAAGCGAAGGCGGCCACCGGCCAACTTGCGCAAATTGGTCGCATCGTCTACCGCTTCATCCACTGCCTGCAGGCGTTTGCTACGCATCGCGGTATCAAATGCTTCGCCATTGGCATAGCCTTTGACGACCCCGATTGGAATGTCGGTCAGGTCTTCCATGTTGTGCCATTCGAATGGCAACTGCTTCAAATAGGCAAAGCCAATCGGGCTGGTGCCCAATGAGGTGGAGAAATGACAGCGTTTGGCACGATCTTCCGTGTAATAGGCTGGAAAGTAGCCATCATAGCGATTGTCGCGCTCGCCCAGCATGACTGCCCGCGTCCATGGGAAATACTCGATCTTCAAGGTATAACCCAATTTGGCCAGCGCAGCGGCGGCAATTGCGCTGGATAAACCATTTTCTGGTAAAGCCGCACCAGCATAGGGAGGCCATTCGGTAGCGGCGATTCGAACGACCTTGTCTACCGCATGGGCTGATTGAAGCAATCCCGACCACGCTGCCAGATAAATGGTAGCTATCCATTTTGTCACTGCATTCAACCTGCTATTGGCTTGATTACAGTATAGGTAACATTGTGATGGCTACAGGATCAGCTCACGGCGGGATGACAGACCGGACATGCCGGGTCCTGTTTGAAGCGCATCTCACGCCATTTCATGGTTAACCCATCCAGCAACAACAGTCGACCGACAAGAGTATCTCCGGCGGGGATCAGCAATTTCAATGCTTCGGCAGCCTGCATGCTGCCAATGATGCCGACCAGCGGTGCAAACACCCCAAACAGCGCGCACGGGCCATCATTGGCGTCACCGGTATCCGGGAACAGACAGTGATAACAGGGGGCATCCAGACGGCGCAGGTCGAACACGCTGATCTGGCCATCGAACCGCACAGCGGCCCCGGATACCAGAGGTTTACGGTATAAAGCGCAGGCTTGGTTGATCGCATGACGAGTATCGAAGTTGTCGCTGCAATCCAGCACAACATCAGTGCGGGCTACCAATTCAAGTAATGTATCACCGGCAACCCGCTGGGTGATGGTGTGGACTTGGCAGTCAGGGTTGATCTGGGCCAGCCGATCTTTGATTGACAATGCCTTGTTCTGCCCAATGCTGGTCAGTGAGTGTGCTACCTGGCGTTGCAGATTGGTGGCATCCACTTTGTCATGATCACAAATGGTCAGCTGACCGATACCGGCCGAGCCCAAGTACAACGCGGCAGGAGAACCCAGACCACCGGCGCCGATCACCAGAACATGGGCATCCAGCATGCGTTGTTGGCCTTCAACACCGATTTCGTCGAGCAGGATATGGCGGGAATAGCGAAGAAGTTGATCGTCGTTCATGTGAATAGTGTAGCAAGCTGACAGATGGCTGGACATGACCTTGCACAAGGTACCAGATTCTGTTGATATGGTTTCACGGCTCGCGCCGTTATCGCAAACCGCTTGCATAGATCACTACGCGGTGTGCTTTGCTCCTGGGTTCAAGCCCAAAATCAGAGCAACGTGAGCTATGAAACCATGTCAACCGAACCTATTCACACTCGCTTGAGCGGTAGAGGTGCAATCCGTTTCACGGGTTCCAGCGCGATGGTGGATTTCACACTGCGCACACTCGGTATACACATCAAGGTATGCATGACAAAGCGTGATAGCGAGGGCAGATCGGGAACGAGTACCCGCAGCCAATAATCAGCTTCACCAGATACGGCATAACCTTCCAGTATTTCCGGTAGATCGGCCACCGCGCTGGCGAAATCGCGCACGACGGCTTCACCGTGATGATCGAGAAATACATTGATGAAAGCCAGTACCGACAAGCCAAGCTTTTCCGCACGTAGATTGACGCGGTAGCTATCAATCACGCCCAGCTCTTCCAGGCGTTGGATACGTCGACCGATTTGTGAAGGTGAGAGCGGAATGGTCTGCGACAACCTCTGATGTGGGCTTCTGGCATCTTGCTGTAAGGCGTCAAGAATCATGTAATCGAAGCGGTCAAAGCTGATTTCGCTCATTTCGTGTATTTTATGTCGTATTAATGCTCATATTGTGCATCAAATGGTAATTTGGTGCGAATAATGCGGCAACGCCGCACGCCCCTGAGCGTAGACTGTGCAGTCTGTTCAATATCACTTTCAGAGGCGCGCGATGGATACGCACCAGCCCTATACCGTTCCTGATATCACGATTCGAAAAAACGAAGGCCTGCAGCACGCGGCTGACTACACCATGCCTCAGCCGCTTGAACGTTATACCAATGATGATCATGCGGTCTGGAAGTTGTTGTACGAGCGGCAAGCTGCACTGCTGCCCGGTCGCGCTTGCGACGAATTTCTGCAAGGCATGGTTGGTTTGGGGATGGATCTGGGTCGGGTGCCATCCTTTGAGCAGCTGAACCATTGCCTGATGTCCGCAACCGGCTGGCAGGTGGTTGCAGTCCATGGCCTGATTCCCGATGAGATTTTTTTCGAACACTTGGCTCATCGCCGTTTCCCTGTCACCTGGTGGCTGCGTGAGCGACATCAGATTGATTACCTGCAAGAGCCAGATATCTTTCACGACCTGTTTGGGCATGTTCCGCTCTTGATGAACCCGGTGTTTGCCGATTACCTGCAAGCTTATGGGGCTGGTGGTATGAAAGCGAAGCGTTTGGGAGTGCTGCCGATGCTGGCGCGCCTATACTGGTACACGGTGGAGTTTGGCCTGTTGCAGACCGAGCAGGGCTTGCGTATTTACGGGGCGGGCATTCTGTCCAGCAAGTCGGAATCGATCTACAGCCTGGAAAGTGCCAGCCCGAACCGGGTTGGGTTTGACCTGGAGCGTATTATGCGTACTCGCTACCGGATTGATACCTTCCAGAAAACCTATTTTGTGATCAATAACTTTCAGCAGCTATTCAATGCCACCACTCCGGATTTCACCCCAATCTACCAAAGCTTGATGGGGCTGCCCGTGCTGGGGGCGGGCGATCTCGCGCCAATGGATCAAGTGATCCAATGTGGCAATCGCGAAGGTTGGTCTGATACCGAAGATGTCTGATTCCAGCGTATTGCTGGGAATGTTTGTCAGGTAACGCGATCCAAACAACATTGCAGGGTGATCCGCGAACCCGTTATGCTGCACGACGCGGTGTCCGGCTACATGACGAAATTGCTGCAATTGTGTCGACGTACGGTACTGCGTGTTCCCCGATGATCTGATTTCCTTTCCAGGTGCTGGTGAAAAACAACCCGGTACGTGACGCCTTGTTCGGCAAATCGTTGCCGATTTGTCGGCAGGGCTATTTGAGGAGCCCTACCATGATTGAACGATTGAATCCTACTCAGTGTGATGCACTGCTGAATGAGTTGCCCGGCTGGCAACTGACAGAAGATAAGAAAGGCATTTACAAGCTGTTCGTGTTGGAAGATTTCAATTCCGCATTTGCCTTTATGACCCGTATCGCCATACAGGCAGAAGTGATGAACCATCATCCGGAATGGCGCAATGTCTACAATCGGGTCGAAATTGTGTTGACTACTCACGATGCAGACGGTTTGTCTGACCGAGACCGCCAGCTGGCGCATTTCATTGAACGGGTGGCAGGCTGAAATGTGTGTATTACACGACAGCGAGTTCATCACACTTCACCATCAAGAATAAAGACAGGAGAGGTACATGAGTGTAGTACTCAATAATAAAGTGATTGCGATTCACGGAGGCTTTGGTTATCTGGGAAGTGCGATTGCCAAGGTGGCATTGGATGCCGGAGCGCGGGTTGCCTTGATTGGCCTGACACGCGGTGAGCCGCCTGCACCGCAAGCCAATCTGTTATCGCTGCCATCCATTGATCTGACTGACCTTGTTGCGACAAGCCAAGCGCTGGACAAAGTGGCCGGTCATTTTGGAGGCTTGGATGGCATCATCAATGTGGCAGGTGGCTTCCGTTGGGAAAAGCTGGAAGGTGGTGAGTTGGCAACTTGGGATGCGATGTACCAGCAAAATGTTCGTACTGCCGTGACGGCGTGCAAGGCGGCATTGCCGCACCTGAAGGCCAGGGGGACTGGTCGCATCGTCAATATTGGCGCCAATGCGGCAGTCAAAGGGGCAACGGGGATGGGGGCCTATACGGCCGCCAAGGCGGGGGTTGCTCGCATGACGGAAAGCCTGGCGGACGAGTTGCAAGGTCAGGGCATCACCGTGAATGCCATCCTGCCGTCGATTATCGATACACCGCAAAACCGGGCTGACATGCCAGATGCCGATTTCAGCAAATGGACAGCACCGGAATCGATCGCGAAAGTCATCATGTTCCTGATGTCGGACGATGCGCATGCGGTGAATGGTGCGTTGATTCCGGTAACCGGGCCACGTTGAGTCTGTCCGTGTTATACATTACAACCCGTCCGGCTCGTCCTGACGGGTTGATTGGCATGGCCGAAGCTAAAGCCGAAAGGCTACTGCTGATGAAGGTTTGCCAATCAATAGTCGGCATTGGTGTGCATGTCGCACTTCTTCCCCGCATAGGGCAAAGATCAAGCTTTCACCCATGCGCTTAACATGATCGACAATGTGGTGTAGTTCGTCGGCAACCAGCAGCAGAATCAGCGAATTAGGATGTGCCGATGGTTGCTGCAACATGCCGAAGGTGACCAGTTGATGCGCATCGCTTAAACGACGGGCATTGACCAACGCCTGTTCTGCAACATGCGCCCGATTCAGGGCAAAGGACTCCAGAACCAGATTGAACGTGGTCAATGTGTCGTTGGCCAGCACCCGTGCATAAGGCTGAATCGGTGCCGTGTCCAGCAACTGTGTCGCAACCGGGGCCAGCTTTTGCAAGACCCGCTCACTCAAATCTGCAATGCTTTCAAAGCAGGTATTGAGTTTGCTGACCGCATTCAACCAGCGTAGGTCGCCTGCGACGGGTTGCCGCCTTAGCAGAATGTGATGGCAATGGCGATCAATCTGGATCTCATGTTCGTCAATGCGGCACTCGCGTTCGACCGCACTGGCCCAGGCCATGCCAGGGTCTGCTTCCAGCAACTGGACAATACTTTCCAGCTGTTGTCTCACTAGGTATCCCATGTTCAGCAACTGATCCTTCAGTTGCTGAATTTCGTTGTTGTATTGCCGACTGGTATGGAATAGATCCATCACGCCCTCCTTGTTGGCGTGGTGTCGTTGCACCACATGCTTCAAGCGTAACCAAGGGCATGTAAAAAATGTGTCAAGAATATGATGGGGTTACGGTTCCCGTGTGTGCTTCATGCCGATCAAAGCGCAAAATAGCACCCCAGCCAGCAGAACGATCAACACTAGGCCGCCTACCAGATACAGCAGTTGCTCAATCATTGTAGACCCGTGCATACCAAGGTTTTGTTCATTACTACGCTACGGTAATTGCGGCCTGGCAACATGATGGATTCCACCACCTGATAACCCTGCTTACCATAAAACGACAGCAAGTGGCCGGCCGGTTGAGCAGTATCCAGTGCAATCTGCCGGTAGCCACGTCGCCAGGCCCAGTGTTCTGCCAGTTGTAACATGGCTTGGCCAATTCCCCAGCCTTGAAAGTCCGGGTCGACTGCCAACTGGTGAATGCTGGCGACGTCATCACTTCGATACCATTCGGCGGTGGCATTTGCGTCTGGTCGATACAAGGTGATGGTGCCGACAATGCGTTTGCCATACAAGGCGACGAAGCATTCGCCTTGGGCAATCCGTGCCAGCGTGGTTTGTAGTGTTTGATCGACACAGGTGCAGTTCAGACCCATGCTACCGAGGCGCTTGAAGGCACGGTGCAGCATATCGGTCAGTTCTGCCATTGAATCGATCATGGCTAGGGGGCGAAACAACAAGGGTAAGGTATAAGCCGTATCGGGTGGCATGGTGTGCCCAGCAAGCAATTTGATCAAAAACGGACAATGCGTTGAGGAGGACGTGGTGGCAAACCGTGTACGCTACAAGCGTCGTCATCCAGATAGTGCGTACTGTCGGCAATGAAGTGCGGGCCGTGGTCAGACCGAATGGTGATACCGATGCCTTCGCTGGTCAGCAGTTCAAGCAACAAGGCACTGGGGTGCTGTCGATCAATGAGATGTATGGTCTGAACATTGGTCCGAACAGCATCAATGGCTGTATCCAGCAGCGATCGCAACGATGGCGGTAGCCGCGATGCCCATCCTTGTTTGATTCGGTTGGCCAGCTCATTGGCAGTCAGCAGTGTCCTGTGCAAACTGGTAAGGTGTGTGAAATCGGCCTGATCCAGCATGTCGATCAACTTGTCAGCCTTCAGCGAACGTGCCAGCAGTGCCGCCAGTCGGTTGGCGGAAAGTGGCACCAGGGTTCCATCTGGTGCGGTGCCCAGCGGGGCGATTACTGGCACAAAGTCATTACTGTGTAACAAGTGAATGACCGCAGCTTCGATGGAACTGATATCTGCAAAGTGCGGCATATGAAGTACGGTACTAGGTGCGGCTGGGATCGCATGGATGCACAGGCCGTCTTGCCCGGTCAGACCAATGGCTTTACTGCCATATTGATTAATCATGTCGATCAGATGCTGATTTCGGTTGATCAATCGTAGCCGTAGCAAGACTGTGTCATGTATTTGTTCATCGTGATCATGACCGTGGACGATGATCGGCTTTACGCCAACCAGTTTCAACAGGGCGATATCACGTGCCAAGGCTGGCATCAGTTGCCCATCGTCACCCGGATGATCGCCAATATGGATAACGACGGTTTTGGCATACAAACTACGTATATAAGGGAGTGCATCGGCCAGCATTTGGGTTTGCCGGCGCGCACGAAGCCAGGCGGGGTTCATCATGACCTCTCATCTTGTGGGAAGGGGGTTGGGAAACGCAGCTTTGGAACAGGGGTGGTGCGAGTGAAAGATGTCAACCCAGCAAGGTATTGATATGTCAGACAGGGCTTTCATGTATCGCGGCACGTAAGCTGTGTTTCACCAGTGGGTAAAGACGCGATGTACGTCCTCAGGCTGACCGCAGGCGCGTAATTTGTCTCGGAAACGACGGTCGGCAAACATTTCGGCCGCGCAGGCCAGTAATTGCAAATGCTGATCGGTGGCACGGTCTGGAATCAGCAATACCAGTACATCCGTTACGGGCTTACCATCAGGGGCATCAAACGGGATGGGGGTGCGGGGCCGCATGAACATCACCATGGCATGTTGCAGGCCGGGTACACGTGCATGGGGGACGGCGACGCCTTGACCGAGTGCTGTGGAGCCGAGTGCTTCTCGTTCACTTAACCGTTCAACAATGGTCTGTGCGGCCATGTTGTGACGTTGTTCTAGAAATCGGGCTGCTGCTTCAAACAATTGATGCTTATTCAGTGCGGGCACATCCAGCTGGATATCATCTACCGAGCACATTCGGGATACGTCGTTCATATGAGGTCACCAGATCATGACAAAGGTTAAGTATGGCGAGGCGGTATGGGTATCAGCCAGTTTGGGCCGATGCAATAGGATGAATCGACCATGATGAGCGGGTTGTTGTATCGCTGGCACGGGTCGTATCTGTCAGGGAGGATAGGGCGGCCAGCAAGCGTTCCACATCATGCATGGGCACAATGAATGTCAGAATTTGGTATCCAGCATGTTGCTTTGGCGATTGGCAAAGCGTTATGGGGCAGCCACCCATTTGCCGGAACACTGTCTTGCGCACAATGGCAGCCTGTTCCGTGGGTACGGTCAATAACACTTGCCATTGTTCAACCTGTCCTGCTGGCCGTGTATCAGACGCATGGTGTTTTGCCATAGGAAAATCCGATGGTTTCAATGTGTCATCGTGCTGACAGCGATAGGGTGACAACCGACATGCATGACGTGGCAAGTTGATACGCCTTGAGATGCCCCCCGTACTTGGTTTGCTTCGCCATCGGTCTGCATGACCGGACAGTAAGTGGGTACTGGGCAAGGTGACAAGTAAGCTCGGCATGTTGTGCCTTCCCTTGACGTTGACGACATGGTCAGCGTAGCAGCGGCGAAGTAAAAATCGCGTAAAGAATGGCGAGCTTGCTAGGTGGGATGGAGGGAGGTTTGGGGCGGGGTGCCTGCTGGCCGAGGAGTACCTCGACCAGCGGGAGAATCAAGGCTGGATCACTTGGCACTCAGTCGGCCATCCAGACACCATGCCATGCCCAGAGCGCCCTTTGGGCAACGTGACGTACTTCATCATCATCGACCTTCAATAGACGTCGCCAAAGTACAGCTGGTACGGCCGGGTTGCGCGCCAGTGCTGTGTAGATGTCGTAAATGGTTTCCTCTTTCAATAAGGTGACCAAGGCCTGCATGGCTGACAGGGGTAATGAGGGGTTGGCTGCGACATGTCCGATCAGATAGTCTGACTGGCTGCGATCACTGGCGAGATAGGCGTTGACAGCATGCTGCAAGGCATCGCGCGGGCAGTGGCGATTCGACAGTGCGGCTGCATTCAGCGCCAACAACGGGCTGTTCAACATATGCCGGAACAGTGTTTCGATACTTGCTTCGTCATTGGTATTCCCCGCTGTTCGGCAGTATTCGTACTGGTCATATTCGCTGGTGCCTCGGGTATACGGGTGATCGTGGCAGAGCAGTTCCACCAAGAGATCGACAGGTGTATTGGCTTGCTCGCTGAACAGTTGCGTCCACGTGTCAGGCATGCGCTCGTACAGGATGCGGATTGCTTCCACGGGTAGGCGTGGGTGCTGAGCCAGTGTGTTGACCCCGTCTCCCATGCTGCCGAACTCGCCTTGCATGTTGATACGACGGGCCAGTTCGATCAGGACGTCTGGCGTGGCATGTGGGTTATCGGCCAAGGCCAGCCGGACTGATTCATTGGCATCGGCCAACAGCTGTCGCTGCTGGCTGGCATCTCGTGACCAAGTGGCTAGCAAGGTTCGAACTTCGGGCGCGGAAATGGTTGCCAGTCGTGCAGCATGTGCTTCAATAAATGTCGGTGGGAGCAGGCGAGTATTGAAAGTGACAGCTGCCGCTTGTACGGTCTTATCTACGTCAAACAGCAGACGTTGAACAACCGTTCGTTGCTGATCGGGCTTGCCCCGGAACACGCCTTGACCAGCTATGGCATCAACGGCCAGTTGGGCGCGGATGACGGGGTTACGGTCGCTCAGCAATCGGTCAACCTGCTTTGGCGACAAGGTTTGCGTGGCAGCGATGCGGCCGCGAACTACTTGATCCGGATCATCTGCCAGTTGTCTGCTGACGGTATCAAGCAGCCCGGTCTGAACGGCCAAGGCGCGTCGTACGGCAGCTTCTGGATCGTGGCTCAGTAAGGTCTGCAATGCGTCGGGCAGGGCGGATTGGCTGGCATAGCGACCGTATGTAAAGGCGGCACGTACGTCACTATTATCATCTTTCGCCAGCGCTGGCCACAATGTGGCTGGGCAAACAGTATTGACCGCAATCTCGACTCGAACAGCGGGTGCAAGATCGTTGGCCAGTAGGGTGAACTGTTCTATATCCTCCGCCATTAGCCGTGCGGCGGTACGCGCACGAATACGTAGGTCGGGATGGTTGGCAGCCTGCTGAATCAGTGTGGGTGTCCATTGATAGGCGGGTAGTAGACTGGCGACTTCCCATGCCCAGGCTGGGTCTGCCAGTTTGCCGGCGACATCGGTTTCCTGAAGCAGGCCCTCGGCGATTGCTCGTTGCATGGTACGGTGTTCACCGTATTGTTGCAGGCGGGCCATCTGATCAATTGCTGGATAGGGATCGCGGTGATTGACATAAGCCTGCTGCAGAGTCGCCATGTTGGCATGGCTGCTGGCTTCAGGGGAGCAGCCAGACCAGAACAGGGCATTCGGCCATTCGCTGCTCCCATAGCTGTAGCTATGATAGTAATAGTCGAGTACGGCTTTGTGACCATCGAAATTGCAACTTTTATCCCGGCTGATAAAGGCTCTTGCCGATAAGGTACCCAATACTTCAAATGCCCAGTCGTTGTAGTACTGGTACACCGTACCACCCACAATCATGTCGCCCCACACAAACAGGCCATAAACAGAATACAGTTGCTGGCAACGTAGATCTCCCATGACCAACACAGTGCAGCAATCGTCATCTCGATACACATCACAGATCAGATCACCGGTCACGATCAGGTTGACGTCCATCAGGGTGATGCCATCGGGCAGGTACAAATCGCCTTCGTGAATTCGCCAGTCTCGATCCTCTCGTAAATAGGTTCGAGCCATTTCGGTGCGCCATACCAGCTCTTGTTCAGGTAGCGCAAGGGCGCGGTTGATCAGAGCTTCACGTTCATCGTCTTCAACATAGCGAAAGCGATAAAAGCTGTTGGAGACACGATGCACTGGCAAATTGATGACCTGGTCCTGCAATTGCAGGCTGCGCTGGTTCAAAATGTGTGAGAGCAATGGCTGATCAGCCAACAATGGGGCTATCGTGGCCAGTACATTGGTACCCGTATCGGCCAGTTTGTGTATGGCATTGACCAGCGCATATTCATCACCACCGAGTGTGTCGATCAGTTGCGCCAGCACCGACAAGGCTTCGCCATAGTTACTTGGGGCGTCTGACAACGGAGGAAAATTGGCGGCTTGCTGGGCCAGTGCCAGCGCCGCGTCTTCGTCCTCTTCCTGCATGGCACGTGCTTGGGTAAACAAGCTCCATCGAAGGGCATTACGGCGATGTTCTCCCTCGATAGAAGTGTCTTCGCTGACATCGCTCATTTGCATGGCTTTTTGCAGACTGCGTGCCACTTCTGTTGCAATCTCCAGTGCGTCGGGGCTGTTTGCCAATAGCGCAACACCAACAGCATGTAACCAGAGCGCATCGTCCGGCGTATGGGTCAGCTGTTTCAACAGCAAGGCTTGGTAACCAGTCGCACTATCGATTAACTGCGTAGCAAAGGTGGCGGCATCAGGGTAGGGCAGGTTTGTCATGGTGATCGACCAAATTGAGAGTCAGAAAACGTCAAAACGGGAGGAGTGATGATGCAAAGCTTGCATCGTCTTCTTTATGAGCTGCTAACAAAGCGCTTTTAGTGGTATTCGCAAACTTGCCGTACCTTCGTACGTGCTGTCTTCGTTTGCAGGCCCAACCAGCACCGTTTCGCTGAGTTTTTCAGCGGCGCTTAGCGGTGCGGTCGCTGGATTTGGCATCAAACAGTATGTCCGAGCGTAGCACGTATTTTTGGCCAGCCAATACTGGCGTACCCTCGTGCCAAAGCGTATGTGGAAAGATCAGTGCGTCACCAGTACATGGCCGAATGCTGATCGCCCGGTATGCCTGCTCTGCTGCCGGACCGCCAGGCAGCAAGGTGGTGGCACCACCTGCAAGCACGTCATTCAAGTAAAACAGAATGGTAAAGCGGCTGATTTGGCCATTGGGTAACGTGATGCTGCCATCTTTGTGTGGTTTGAAACGTTGGCCTGGTGCATAGCGATAGAAACGAAATCTGGGATTCAATCCGACTGCACCGTCCAATGTTGGCCAAAGCGGTAACAATGGTTGAACACGGCTCCAAAGTTGAGCGGCCAGTTCATCGTCGTCCCATATCAGTCGATCATTGTTGCGTATGTGCTTCGCCATGTGCTCGCCGGTACTGAAACCAACCGTCGCTTCACTAAATCCTTTGGCCTCTGCTTGGATCATCAATTCAGCACAGACGTTGCAACTCAGTAGCGCAGGCAGGGATAGGTACTGGGCATCGGGTAACATGGTGATCGCACCTACTTGAAGTGAATGCGATGATTATGTCATGGGATGGATGTGTTGATGGCGATATATCGCCGTCTGTCGAAACTGCGCTATTGCATTTGACCTGCCGTTAGTTGTCCTAACCTTTTCAATGCCCGCTCCAGATCGGGTGAGAAGGGCAGGCCGCAATTAAGCCGAATATAGGTATCAAAACGATTCAGGTTCGAAAACAGTGAGCCAGGGGCAAACGAGATGCCTTCACGCAAAGCGATTTCGAATAAGGTCGTGGATGAGACTTGCTCTGGTAGCTCCACCCACAACATCAAGCCGCCCTCTGGTACAGAAAGCCGTGTTCCCGCCGGAAAATAGCGGGCAATTGCTTCCGCCGTGCGTTCCCGTTGATTGCGCAGCAAATTGCGAAACCGCCGCAGATGCCGGTCATATGCACTTGACCCGATGAATTGTGCGGCGGTCAATTGTGACCATTCTTCGTTATGGCGTGACTGTGCATATTTCAGCATTGCCACCCGATGGTGCCAGCGACCTGCCGCAATCCAACCCAGTCGCATGCCAGGGGCCAGAATCTTGTGTAAGGAGGCGCAATGAATCACGTTATCGCCGCGATCCCACGCCTTGGCGGCCATCATTGGTACATCGGCATTGGTCAGTGCACTGTAGCAATCATCTTCGATCAACGGAATCTGGTGCTGTTCGCACACATTGACCAGTTGCTGTTTCTTCTCATCTGGCATCAGGCTACCAAGTGGGTTTTGCAGATGTGGCACAACGACAACTGCCTTGATGTTGTCGTAACTGCGCATGGCCAGTTCCAGTGCCTCGATCGACAAGCCCGTTTGCGGGCTGGTAGGTATCTCCAGCGCACGCAGGCCCAGGCTTTCCAAAACTTGCAACAGGCCATAGAAAGTTGGGGATTCAACCGCAATGGTATCCCCAGGCTGAGACACAGCCCGTAATGCCAGATTTAATGCCTCGATGCAGCCGTGGGTGACCAGGATCTCACTGGGTGACAATACCATGCCATTGGCCACAGCCCGTTTGGCTACGGCAGTTTTCAAGGCCATGTGGCCGCCATGTGAACCGGCACTGACCAGCAGGTGATGGTTACTGCGCAATACTCGGCCGGCAATCAGGTTCAATTGTTCATGTGGATAGAGGGCGGGTGCGCCACGTGCACCCGCCAGATTACAGTGAATTGGAAAGCGTTGACTTTGCGTTACAAAGTGGGACACCCGCTCTTGAATTCCGACAAATTGGGCCGGGTCGAGTGGTTGATCGGTGCTGGGTTCCCGTGATGGCGCCAGTGGCAAACGACGAGGTTGTCGCACGAAGTAACCCGAACGCGGTCTGGCTTCCAGCCAGCCATCGTTTTCCAGATGACGGCACAACTGCAACGCGGTGGACAGGCTGACGTCATGCAAACGCATCAGACTGCGGACTGATGGCATTTTGTCGCCGATGCTCAGTGAACCTGCCTTGATGGCATCGAGATAGTGATCGGCCAGACGCCGATAGAGCGGTTGCATATCCATGCCTGATGATGTGCCGCTGTGGATGAGTTGAATAGATATAGATGAGTCAAAACCAAACCGTAACAGATGGTGAAATACTCATCTGTTACGTCACACGTATGAAATTGTGTTGCTGTTGTGGTCCGATCGAATTACTTACCATGGCGGTCATGTGATTTTTTTGGTGTCTACCATGCCAGCCCCCGCACTTTCTAGGCTTCCTTCACCTATTCAGTATGTTTTGCATGCAAACCAATCCATACAACTGCCTTTTGGATCGGGAGCCATGATCGTTGCACAACATGGTGGCGTCAGATTGTCGACTACTAGTTGGCTGGATGGGCTGGCAATGGGCAGAAATTGGCTCCTTGCAGAGGGAGAGTGCCACATAGTGGATGCCAGAATCTGGATTCAGATGAACTGCCCAGTTGATTGCAAATGTGCTGTCATCATGGTGATACCGCCCGCAGAAATGAAATGGGCCTGGCTGCAGGTGCTTTACCGTTACCTGGCTTTTTGCTGAGGCAGGATACGCCATCCGCTCAATTGCCACCGATGCACCAGGCAGCACAATGCATGTAGAAGAATGTATGGTTAAACCCCTTGATACGCTAATTGAAGAAAGGAAATCATGACAACGCTTGCCGTCTCTTACGCCGATATTGAAGCGGCTCATCATCGTATCCAGCCGTATGCCTACTACACGCCGGTCATGACGTCTACCACGGCAAATGCGCGGCGGGAGACATCGCTGTTTATGAAGTGTGAGCATCTACAGCGGATAGGTGCATTCAAGTTTCGAGGGGCTTTCAATGCATTGGCGCAGTTGTCAGCTGCTCAACGTGCTGCAGGTGTGATTGCATTCTCATCAGGAAATCATGCTCAGGCAGTGGCATTGGCTGCCCGGGTACTCGGTATGCCTGCCACCATTGTCATGCCCAACGATGCTCCGATGATCAAGGTAGAAGCAACCAGAGGTTATGGCGCCGAAATCGTGCAATACGATCGCTATACGCAAGATCGCGAACAAATTGGTCGAGAACTTGCCAGTCAGCGAGGGGCAGCGCTGATCCCACCTTATGACCATCCACATGTGATCGCTGGCCAAGGTACAGCTGCCAAAGAGTTGATTGACACGGTTGGTCCGCTCGATATGTTGGTGGTGCCACTGGGCGGTGGGGGCTTACTAGCCGGTAGTGCGATAGCTGCGCATGCACTGAGCCCCAAATGCCGTGTGATCGGTGTCGAGCCTGAAGCCGGTAATGACGGTCAACAAAGCCTGCAGCGTGGAGAGATTGTTCATATCGCTACCCCCGTTACATTGGCTGACGGTGCGCAAACCCAGCATTTGGGAAACCTGACCTTCCCGATTATTCGCTCCCATGTCGACTTGGTTGTGACTGTCAGCGATGCTGACTTGGTCGAGACGATGTCTTTCCTGGCTGGTCGAATGAAACAATTAGTTGAACCAACCGGTTGTCTGGCGCTGGCAGCAGTACTCAGCGGCAAGATTGATGTCCGTGGGCTGCGGGTCGGCGTGATATTGTCTGGCGGGAATGTGGATTTGCTGCGGTTTGCGGAACTGGTACTGAAGAATCCGCCAATACATGCACCAAACCTTCTTTGATATTTGATTAGAAGAATATTGAAATGTTCTTTACTGCTTAAGCATTCATTTGGTCGAATGTGACGATCGCTTTGTTCCTTTTGGTTTGTCGGTTTTCTTTACACTTCGAAAATGAAAGAAAGTCGATCAATACAGAAGATTGCTGATTCCATGAGCATTTTTTATATGCATATGAGCATGGAATGGTATTTGCTTGTATATGCGAACTTTAGATAAGGGGCTATATATGTTCAAAGCATCAATCATCGCTACTGCGATCACGGCTGCAAGTTTTTCCGGTTCTGCCTTTGCTGGCTTCATCAATGGCGACTTCGAATTGGGTAATACCACTGGGTGGACCATGGGGAGCGGCTCCCGTAGCAGTGTCACCAATGCTAATCTGAATCCTTCTGCATTTCTGCCTGGTGGCAATCGTTACAGCAATGGAATGGTCCATTCGTCGATCGTAAGCTCTGGCACTGCTCCGCACACTGATGGTAAGTTGAATCAGGTATACAGTGGCCAATATTCTATGCGCGTAGAAGATACGACTTATGGTGGCTATGCATCTGTGATTACCCAAAAGGTATCAAATTACAACGATAAGGAAATCTTCTTCGCTTGGGCAGCTGTATTGGAAGGTGCACATGGTACCAATGAGGCTGCAACCTTCCAGTTGGTATTGCGTGACGAGACCGTTGGTAAGAATTTGATCAAACGCGAATATAATGCCGCAACCGGCGGTTCGGGTGTCGATGGTCGTTTCACCAAGTCGAGTGACGGATATTTTTACACTTCATGGCAAGTTGAACAGATGGCTTTGGAAGCAGATGCAATTGGTCATGATCTATCCTTGACATTGCTGGCCGCAGATTGCTCGCCAACAGGGCATGCTGGTTATGTTTACTTGGATGGTTTCGGCCGCGTTGCCCCCCCGACTGGTGTGCCTGTTCCAGGCGTACTGGCATTGATGGGTCTGGGCTTGACTGGCCTGGCCGTTGCTCGTCGTCGCAAGGCTTGATCACTGGGCTTGCCTTAAGCTGATTTGCTAATACCATGATGTACATAAGAATGCCCGGGCTGACCGGGCATTTCTGTTTTGGGAATCTGATGCTGGGGTTACTGAAGTGTGATCAGGTGCTGGCGATTTATAAAGATAAGCTGAAAAATTGTGCCCAAAAAGGTTCCGATTCTGAACGGACTTGCTTGATCAACCAAGCCACAAATGCACTTACACCAAGTGTTTCGATAGTGCATTGGGGTAGATCACATGGGGAGGATGTTGCATCATTGAATAGAATCAATGTACCAGCTCGCTATGACTTTCCCAGTCTTTGTGATTTCGCAAACCGCTTCTTACAGCGGCGTGATTACGTTCATTAAGCGACTTGATTCAACCAACGACAAAAATGCGTCTCCCATTCGCTCGCTTTCACTGATGGCAAGTCGCCAGTTGCGCTGGCGAATGCTGTCTCGACCGACATAGTGTCGGAAGTCGCTGCGGTCGGGGAGGCGCCGCCGGGGTAAGGTTGATAGGTAGCTGAGGGAGGGCGCGATCAGTAGCATATTGTCGAGGTGGGCCGGGTTGGGTTTGCGCCATGGGAGGGATTTGTCGAACCAGCCAGGGATGATGCGGTCGACGAAATGCGGATACAGGACGATGTCTTGCTGGTGGCTGAAAGGGAGATCAAGGTGGTAGTCCAGCAGGCCGCCATCCCGATACGTACCAGGCCCGGCGCCGGGCAGGTTGGTGACACCACGAACCAGTCCGGGGATGGCGCCGGAGGCGAGCAGGGCGGGTTTGAGGTTATGGGGAGTGAGGGTTACCGCTTCAGTCGGAAAATCCCGCAATGGGAAGAACGGTGGTTGTGCACCGGGGCTGTGCAGAACAATCCGCTCGAAGTGCTTGGCCAGCCTGGGACGGGCTCGCAGATTGTTGGTGATGACTTGTAGAAAGCCACCAGCCAGATGGCGGCCCGAGTCACTGGCGAGCAGCCCTTTGCTGCGTACAGTCAGGATGGCCAATTGCCACTGCGGGTTGTTGACGATGGCGTGTTCGTTGCCATCCAGTGTGCCAATGATCATGTCCTCAATGACGTGGCTGATTTCGTCCATGGTGGGACGCAGGCTATATTGTTGCGCGATGTAGAGTTCTGCGAAGCGCTTGAGTGCCTTGATTGGCTCTGGCTGTGCCAGTGCGGCAAAGCGCCAGGCGCCGGCGGAGGCGCCGACCAACCAGCGCTGACGTGGCGCTTGGGGTAACCAATGGCCAAAGATGGCGCAATCCAATCCGTGGAGGCCCAATGCTTTGGGGCCACCTGCCGCACCAGGGATAAGACCGACCATCGATGGTTTCAGGCCATGCTCTCGGATCAGCTCAAGGGCTTGGCGACCGGCACGTAGGGTAATGGGAAGCGGATTGGCCATGCTGCTTATCCAGTGGTTGGGTTGGCTTAGGAAGTTATCACAGGGTGCTGCGAAAAATCTTATCGGTATAGACGTGCTGACAGGTATGACAGCCAGATTGTTGCTAATTGAACAGTTCAGCCAACTGTTCACGCAACCAACGGTTGGCCGGATCATTGTCGACATTGGCATGCCAGTAGAGGTGTACATCCAGCCGTGGCGTGGCCAGCGGGAAGGGGAGCAAGCGGTTGTTCAGTTGTGCATTGGTAACACGGGCGTATTGCTCGGGCATGGTCAACAGGTAGTGGGTCTGGCTGACGACACGGCAGGCTGCAAAATAGTGCTGGCAGCGCAATGCGATGCGGCGCCGCAAACCTTGTCGGTTCAGTTCGAAATCTTCCAGACCTGGCCCTTTGCGGCGGGATGATACCAACACATGCGGTTGCTCCAGATAGGTATCCAGTGTCAATTCGTCCTGAATAAGCGGGTGGGTTGTGTTGACCACCACAACCAATCGATCACAGGAAATCCGCTGCTGGCGAATATCGTTACCCACAGGCATGGGGATGTCGACGACCAGATCCAGTGTGCCGGAAGCCAGTTCGGACTCTATATCACGCCGGTCAACCCGGACACTGGCGATGTCAATTTGTGGGGCGTGCTGCTGAAGATACATCAGCAGTGGTGGCAGTGCGGTGGCCTCCAGCACATCACGCAGGCCCAGGGTAAAAGTACGGTTGGTGTGTAGTGGATCGAACTGTGCTTGTTCATGCAGGCTGATTTCCAAGGTCTGCAATGCTTGCCGTACCGGGCCGATCAGATTACGAGCTAATGGTGTTGGCACCATCCCCATACCCTGACGAGTGAACAGTGGGTCTTTCAACAAATCGCGCAGCCGTGCCAACGCGTGACTGACCGCGGGCTGTGTCAGATTCAGTTTGTGGCTTGCCTTGGTCAGGGTGCCTTCGGTGTAGATGGTTTCGAACACGACGAACAGGTTCAGATCAACACGACTCATATGCATAGGATTAATACATCAAAATTCAAATTATTCATTTGTTTGATTTTATGGGTATCCCTATGCTGGGTGCAATCTGATCGCGTGGCAGGAGGTCTTGTGGACTTTGCATATTCAACGCTTGCTGTGGAACTCATTGGGCGGCTGCGTGACTTCATGCACACGCAGGTGCTGCCGGCAGAGGCTGATTATCACGCGCAATTGATCACGGGGGCGGATTGGCACCAATGGCGACAACCACCTGTGATGGAAACCTTGAAAGCCCAAGCACGAGAGGCGGGTTTGTGGAACCTGTTTTTGCCTGGCGACTTTGGTGCAGGGTTAAGCAATGTCGATTATGCACCGTTGGCGGAACTCACGGGTTGTGCACCCTTTGCGGCGGAGGTGTTCAATTGCTCGGCGCCGGACACTGGCAATATGGAGGTGCTGGTGAAATATGGCTCGCCAGCACAGCAGGAGCAATGGCTGCAGCCACTGCTGGCAGGGGAGATCCGCTCCGCCTTTTGTATGACCGAACCGGATGTGGCCTCCAGTGACGCTACCAATATGCAGGCAACAGCCAAGGTGGACGGTGACGAGATTGTGTTGAACGGACGCAAATGGTGGAGTTCCGGTATTGGTCATCCGCATTGCAAAGTACTGATCTTCATGGGTTTGACCGACCCGATCGCTGATAAGCACCGGCAGCATTCAATGGTGCTGGTACCGTTGGACACGCCGGGGGTCACCGTTGAAAGAATGCTGCCCGTGTTTGGTGTATTTGATGAACCCCATGGCCATGGTGAGGTGACCTTCGACAATGTGTGTTTGCCAATAACCAATGTAATTGCAGGGCCAGGACGCGGTTTTGAGATTGCGCAGGGCAGGCTCGGGCCAGGGCGTATCCATCATTGCATGCGGGCAATTGGGGCGGCAGAACATGCGTTGAGCTTGATGTGCAAGCGTGGGGCCAATCGGATTGCATTTGGTAAGCCACTGGCCAAGTTGGGTGGTAACCCGGACGTTGTCGCCAACGCACGCATCGCAATTGAGCAAGCTCGTTTATTGACGCTGAAGGCAGCGTGGATGATGGATACCGTTGGCATTAAAGATGCGATGAGTGAGATTTCACAGATCAAGGTTGTCGCGCCCAGCATGGCACAACAAGTGATCGATGCAGCCATGCAGATGCATGGTGGCTTGGGGTTGTCGGATGACGTGCCATTGACTCGTTTGTTTGCCTATGCGCGTGTACTGCGCCTGGCAGATGGGCCGGACGAGGTCCATCGAGGACTGATTGCGAAGCTGGAGTATCAGCGGCAGTTGGCGAACAGAAAGCAATAAACAGGCAAAGCCAGCCATACCAACGGGAGAACCGCGTGGAACAATGGATTGACCAAGCCGTGGCTGTGCGTCACGGTGAAGCACTTGATATGGCAGCGGTGGATACATTCATCAAGCGTCAGGTACCGGGCTTGAACGGGTTTCCGGAGATTTCGCAGTTCCCCGGCGGGGCATCCAACCTGACTTATTTGGTGAGCTATACGCAGCGTGATCTGATCCTGCGGCGGCCGCCGTTTGGGCACAGGGCCAAGTCGGCGCACGACATGGCGCGGGAAGCGCGCATCATGACTGCACTGAAGCCGGTATACCGTTACGTGCCCACGGTGATTGCACAGTGCGATGATCCGAGTGTAATGGGGTGTGACTTTTATGTCATGGACCGCATCACTGGCATTATCCCGCGCCAAAATCTGCCGATCGGCTTGAGTTTGAATGAAGCGGACACACGCAAGCTGTGTTTGAACGTCATCGACAAGATGATTGAGTTACATCAGGTGAATTGTCAGGTAGTCGGTTTGGCAACGCTGGGTAAAGGAGAGGGTTATGTGGCCCGACAGATTGCCGGCTGGTCTGATCGCTTCATTCAGGCACATACCGACGATGTCGGCCGTTTTGAGGAAGTGATGGCTTGGCTTGCGGTCAAGCAACCTGCACAGGATGTGGCCACCTGTGTGATCCACAACGATTACCGCTTCGACAATGTGGTGCTCAACCCAAGTAACCCATTTGAAGTGATCGGCGTATTAGATTGGGAAATGGCCACTTTGGGCGATCCGTTGATGGATCTGGGCAACACCCTGGCGTACTGGGTACAGGTGGACGATGATGCTGTATTCCAGCAGATGCGGCGTCAGCCCACCAATGTCGCTGGGATGTTGACGCGCCGTGAGGTGATTGAATACTACGGAAACCGAACAGGCTTTACCGTGGCTAACTTTGATTTCTACAGTGTGTATGGCTTGTTCAGACTGGCCGCGATCATTCAGCAGATTTACCGTCGATTCAAGGAAGGACAGGCGCGTAACCCACAATTTGCCTATTTCGGTGCAATGGCCAATTACCTTGAACAACGCTGTCAGCGACTGATTCAGCAATCAATACTCTAAAGGTTCTGTTGACATGGTTTCGTAGCCAATCATGAAACCATGTCAATAGAATCTAGCACCTGCGAGGAACACTGTGATGGAGATGATTAGCAAGATTTTGATTGGGCTGGTTGCGTTGGAACACATTTATATCCTGGTACTGGAAATGTTTTTATGGACGAGCCCGAAAGGTCGCAAGGTGTTTGGTTTGACACCGGAATTTGCTGACGCGTCGAAAGTGTTGGCAGCCAATCAGGGCTTGTATAACGGTTTTTTGGCTACAGGGTTGATATGGGGATTGACGCATCCCAATGTAGCTTGGGGCGACCAACTGCAGCTATTTTTTGTGGTTTGCGTACTAGTGGCGGGTATTTACGGTGGATTGACTGCCAAACGGTCGATTCTGTTCATTCAGGGTGGGCCGGCTGCGTTGGCATTGGCAACCTTGTTGCTGAAATAGGGGCCGGAAAATGGGGACGATTTACCTGATTCGTCACGGACAGGCAAGCTTTGGTGCAGCAGACTATGATCAGCTTTCCCCTCTGGGGGAGCAGCAATCTCGCTTACTAGGGGAATGGCTGCAGCGATGTGGACAGCCACCGGCACGCGTAGTGATCGGCCCGATGAAACGCCATCGGCAGACGGCAGCGGCTTGCCTGTCTGTGTTGCCGGGATTGAGACATCTATCTTGGCAAGTGGAAAACGGCTTCGCCGAATTCGACCATCATGAAGTGTTGATCCGCCATCGGCCAGACTTGGTGAACCAGGCAGCTTTACGCACTTATCTAGGGCGGGCAGATCATCCACAACACACCTTTCAGCAGCTATTTGCCGACGCGGTGGAGCGCTGGATACAGGGTGAACATCACGACTACACCGAGTCCTGGGTTGCATTCAAGAAACGTTGTTGCGATGCGTTGCTGGCCTTGTTGGGTACGCCCTACACAACGGGGCCGACCTGGGTGTTTACTTCAGGTGGGCCAATTGGTGTGATCGTGCAGTATCTGTTGGCGATCCCTGACCAACACATCTTCAATCTGAACTGGACCCTTGCCAATACTGGGATTACACGTTTGATGTATCGATCGGGCCAGGTCAGTGTGGGGACGATTAATGGCTTTCCACATCTCGAAGTGGCCGGTGAGCCGCATTTAGTTACTTACCGATAACGCACAGGAGGGTCTCATGGCTGTTCCGACGACGTTCGACTTGACCGGTAAAATTGCCCTGGTAACCGGTGCCAGCCGTGGTATTGGCGAAGCAACCGCCAAACTGTTGGCTGCACATGGAGCACATGTGATTGTCTCCAGCCGTAAGATCGATGCGTGCCTGGATGTGGTGGAAACGATCAAAACCGCAGGTGGTTCGGCCGAAGCCCTCACTTGCCATATTGGTGAAATGGATCAGATCGAGGCGATCTTCAGCGTGATCGAAGCCAAACATGGGCGACTGGACATCCTGATCAACAATGCCGCCGCCAACCCTTATTTTGGGCCGATTGTGGATACCGACCTGGGGGCGTTCCAGAAAACGTTGGATGTGAATATTCGTGGTTATTTTTTCATGTCTGCCAATGGTGCCAGGCTGATGGCCAAAAATGGCGGTGGGGCAATCGTGAATGTGGCGTCGGTCAATGGTGTGATCCCAGGCGTATTTCAAGGCATTTACTCCATCACCAAGGCTGCGGTGATGTCGATGACCCAAGCCTTTGCCAAGGAGTGTGCGGCGAAAGGGGTGCGAGTCAATGCGCTTTTGCCTGGCGCGACCGATACCCGGTTTGCTGCTACGTTGTTGCACAACCCGACGATTCTCGAAAAAGCGCTGGAACATATCCCGATGCAACGTGTTGCCCAGCCGGACGAAATGGCTGGCGCGATACTGTACTTGGTATCCCCAACTGCCAGTTACACCACAGGTGTGTGCCTGCCGGTCGACGGTGGCTTTTTGCTGGCCTGACGCAGGTTGTCATTACAGGGGGAGCACGATGAATGCGTTTCAAGGCAAAGTTGCCGTGGTCACTGGTGGGGCCGAGGGCATTGGCAAAGCCATAGCCACCAGGGCAGCGGTAGAGCGTATGAAGCTGGTGCTGGCCGATATCGACCGCCAGCAGTTGGATGCGACCGTCAGCGATTTGATTGCGCAGGGTGCCGAAGCGGTCGGCATGGTGGTGGATGTATCCCAGGCTGATCAGGTGAATGCATTGGCTGATTTGGCGTTTGAACGATTCGGTAATGTGCATCTACTGGTCAACAACGCTGGTGTGGCTTGTGTCCAACCCGTGTGGGAGCTTACCCCGGCGGATTGGGATTGGGTAATGGGTGTGAATCTGTATGGCGTCACTCATAGCTTGCGCAGTTTTATCCCACGCATGCTGGCCAATGGTGAGGAAGGGCATATCGTGAACACGGCTTCGATCGCCGGTTTGTTGTCACAGCCAGGGTTGGCCGCCTATAACGCCAGCAAGCATGCGGTGGTGACCATCTCTGAAGGCTTGCATCACGACCTGACAATTCGTCAGGCTAAGTTGAATGTATCGGTACTGTGCCCGGCCTGGGTTAAGACGCGTATCGCAGAAAGCGAACGTAACCGCACCCCGGGTGACCGGACTAACATCAGCCAACTTGATCCGATTGCAGCCAAGATTGGCGCTGCTGTGATGAATGCCGTCAAGCATGGTATGGCTGCATCTGAGGTTGCCGAAGCGGTGTTCGCCGCAATTGTCGACAAGCGCTTTTATATCCTCACTCATCCACACACCAAGCAACTGGTGCAGACGCGGCTGGAGGACATTTTGCAGGATCGACAACCCGTGTATGTGTCGATCAAATGATCGGCTAGCTTAGCAAGCCTATGCCTTGTCAATTTGTAACTGATGTTACGTACTGGCTATTATGCTGCCAAAAGGCCAAGTAGTCTGTTTGTGTGGCGTTTGCGCCCGACAGACGTGAGACTTTCTTGTTTCGCCAAGAACAGTCCCCAAAAGAAGGCGACCCATGTGCCTTGCCCGCATTGCGGGCGCCCTGTGCTGCTCGGCGAGGCTACATGGGATCGGAGGGCGTTGTGGCTGCTGTGGTTGACGTGCCACCAACCATGATTCTGCAGTCAACGAGTGATTCATTGTGCAAGATAGGTACTCTATTGCCCGACACACGGCCATCAATTCTGTGCATCACGCCGGTTTGTAAAGCAGTGTTGAGCCGACACTGAAACCACCACACCACGGAGGTCACCCCATGACAGCAGCAACCAATCACCAATGGCGTCTGGCTCATCGGCCTGAAGGAATGATCAAGACTTCGGATTTCAATCTGGTTGCAGAGCCGGTGCCGGAATTGGCCGATGGGCAAGTATTGATTCGCAATATCTATCTGTCGTTGGACCCGGCCATGCGTGGCTGGCTGATTGATCGGCCCTCCTATGTTCCACCGGTTCAAATCGGTGAAATCATGCGTGGCTTGGCAGTGGGGATGGTCGAGTCATCACGTCATCCCAAATTCGAGAAAGGTGATACCGTACAAGGCTTGTTTGGTTGGCAGGAGTATCTGGTGTCAAACGGTGAAGGGGTGACCAAGCTGCCGTCCAGCCCATTGCCCTTGTCCGCCAATCTAGGTCTGTTTGGCTTGGCAGGGATGACATCCTATTTCGGTCTGTTGGATGTGGGACAGCCGAAAGAAGGTGAGACGTTGGTGGTTTCCGGTGCAGCAGGTTCCGTGGGGTCGCTGGTTGGACAGATCGGCAAGATCAAGGGCATGCGGGCGGTCGGCATTGCCGGCACAGATGAGAAGTGCGATTGGTTGGTGGATGGGCTGGGTTTTGACGCAGCCATCAATTACAAGAATGGCGACCTGCGCGGCCAGCTGAAAGCCGCCTGCCCGAACGGGGTGGATGTGTATTTCGAAAATGTCGGAGGCGAAATTCTGGATGTTGTATTGAGCGTGATGAATTCATTCGGTCGAGTGGTGGTATGTGGCTTGATCAGTCAATACAACGCAACCGACAAGGTGCCGGGCCCTTACAATTTTGCCATGGTGATTTCCAAGCGCTTGCGGATTCAGGGTTTCATTGCGCCGGATTATGGTCCACGGGTCAAAGAGATGATTACGGACTTTTCCACTTGGTATATGGACGGAAAGCTGAAATACCGGGTGGATGTGGTGCATGGACTGGATGCTGCGCCAACGGCCATCAACAAACTGTTCGATGGGTCGAACCAGGGCAAATTGATTGTGCAGGTGTCCGAGGTGTGAGGTACCGGATTGAGTGTCGTGGCCTTGAAGCCGAAGGCAATCTGTCTTGCAGAGGGTATGCTTTTCAAATCAACTGAGAACCCATGTTATGAAAGCCTTGCTTTGCCAACAAGGCAGCCCGCGCGGAAGCTCTGGTACTGGCCGGTTTGTCCATTCCGCAACCCGGCCCAAGCAAGTAATGATTCGCATGTAAATAGCAGGTGCGATTTTTTGGATGGATTGACTATTCGGGGCCTGCACCAGTTCACGTCGCCGCTATCGTTTATACCAGGTGGTGAGCTGGTAAGCCCAAGCGCCACATCTCGACGACCTGTTCGTTGGCACAGGTTGCACGGGCTGTCGTGTTGCTGGCTTCTCGGCGGCGATAGACAAGATGGATACCTGTAACAATTGATGAAACGAGGTGCCAATGCGTGTCCGTACGGTCATAGTGAGTTGCATGGCACTGGGGCTGGCCTACTTGCTCGGCTGGCCGGTAGCGGTGGAGCCACAAGCCTGGACACCGCCGCCGGCCCCTGCCTTACATGGACAATGGGCGCCGAATCTGGCGTTGGCCAGCACTCGGCGTATCTTCACTGATGGGCATGGCATCCCCGAGGATGTCGCGATCGGGCCAGATCAGTATGTGTATGCAGGAACCAGTGACGGCAGTATTCTGCGGATGGCTCAGGATGGTAGTGCGCCGCAGGTATTGGTAAACACGGGCGGGCGCCCATTGGGGATGCGTTTTGCCCCTGATGGCTCGCTATGGGTGGCTGATGGCGATAAAGGCCTGCTTAGGGTAACTTCTGATGGCCATATCAGCGTGTTGGCAACACATGCCGATGGCGTATCATTCAAACTGACCGATGACCTGGACGTGGCGGTGGATGGCAAAGTCTATTTCACCGATGCCAGCTATCGTTTCTCATTCCATGATTACCAAAGCGATTTACTCGAACACCGTGCCAATGGCCGTTTGCTGGAATATGACCCGGTTACCAGGCAAACACGGGTGCTGCTGAAAGACCTTTATTTTGCCAATGGTGTAGCCATCAGTCCGGATCAAACCTTCCTGTTGGTGGTGGAAACTGGCGAATACCGAGTTACCCGCTATTGGCTGAACGGAGCCAAGGCTGGCCATCGCGAGGTGTTCATCGATAATCTGCCAGGTGTGCCGGATGGTATCTCCAGCAATGGCCGGGATACTTTTTGGGTCGCGCTACCTACCCCACGCTTGAGCGACCTTGACAAATTGCTGCCGCACCCCTTTTTGCGCAAGATGGTGGCGCGATTGCCCAAGGTGTTACAACCTAAACCTACTCCCATGGGTTTTGTGATCGGGTTGGACCTGAATGGCAAGGTCACCCATAACCTGCAGGACCCCGACGGGCAGTCGTATGCCACCATTACCAATGTGATAGAGCAGAATGGCAAACTGTGGTTTGGCAGCTTGTATGAGCAAGCGGTCGGTGTATTACCAGTTACGGATTTGCCAAAGACAAAATAGGGAGCGACGATGTTCATGCCTGATGTGTACGCGTTGTTACAGGAGTGGGAGCAGCCCGCCATCAATACATTGGTTACTGTGTTGAATGAATCGGGCATTGCAACCGATGAAGATCGGCTTGGGCTGTCGTCAACTATGATCGAAGGCTGGACTGATGATTGCAGCCGCTTATTGTATGAGCGCGGTTACATTGGAGGTGAAATTCGGATCGGGGCCAAGTTTTTTCCTGAATCGGGTGCCATTTATGCGGTGTATGACAGCGCGTCGTACGAATTGAGCGAAGTGATCCGGCATCTTGAGCAGATCAATGCCAACGCGAAGCAGTAGGCGCATATGAATAAGATTCAATCAGAAAAGGGCTTATCATGAAAATCTACGGTCACGTCAACTCCCGTTCTACTCGCGCCTTGTGGGCAGCGGAAGAAGTGGGTGCAAGCTATGAGTACGAAAGTATCGATTTGATGGGCGGTGCGGCACGACGCGAACCCTATATTTCGATCAATCCCGGCGGAAAGGTACCTGCATTGGTGGAAGGGGAGCTGGTGCTGACCGAATCGGCAGCCATCTGCAATTATCTGGCCAACCGTTTTCCGGAAGCAAGCCTGTTGCCAAAGGAGGGGAGCAAAGAACGTGCACTGGTCGACCGTTGGAGCTATTTCGCGATGACCGAGATGGATGCGCCATTGTGGACTTTGACCAAGCACAAAATGATCTATCCGGAAGGCAAGCGTGTGCCGGCGATCATTGATGTCGCAATTGGTGAATTTGCCCGGTCGGTACAGTTGCTGGAAAAAGGCTTGGGTGCACAGGAATTCATTGTTGGCAGTCGTTTTTCCGTGGCCGATCTGCTGCTGGGACACTGCCTGAGTTGGGCTAAAGCCTTTCAGGTACCTATCGATTCAGACATTGTCATGGCTTATGCAAAGCGCTTGTGGGCACGCCCGGCTTTGGTGCGGGCACGGGCGCGCGAAATGGCATGATCGGGCTCATGGCCTGACCAATTGAGCACACTGCCTGTGTTGTGACTATGATCAGTTGGTCCGACCTTATCGGAATCAGGCCATGCATTCGAGTCAACATTTTGATACCACACAAGAGGCTGCTGACTATTTTCTTTTTAACATTCATATAGATAGAGTTTCAGTCGATTATGTCGGAGTGACCCGAACCGCTAGTCATGGCTTGATCCCCTTTTGGAGCACATCATGGTGGAGAGCAGAGTAGCTGTAGTCGCAGGTCGTTCGCTGATGGTACTACTGGTATTGTCATGTGTATTGGCGATTGCTTGGTTGGCTTACCGGGATGTCTGGCCTCGGGGTGAGGCGTTGGGCAATGCTTTGCAGCCAGTGATTGATACGCCACAACCTGATCAGGCCATGGTGGCGCGTGCCATTTGGGACAATTACCAAGAAACTCGCGGTAACGCCTCACGTTGGAGTGGTGTCTATTGGGGCTTCACATTTGCAGCTGCCGTGCTGAGTGCGTTGGCCGGATTGATACTGAAGTTTGAATCAATCCTACCCAATCAAGCGGTAAAAAAAGATGTCGCTGCCGTATTCTCCATGGCGGCTGCTTTACTCATCACTCTGTCCTCCAGTGGCGATTTTCAGCGAAAGTGGCAGGCCAACCGTGTTGCCGCTGCTGAGCTGGAGCGCTTGGGTTACACCTTTCTGCAACAGCCCGCCAATAACCCACGTGAATATATGACGGAGATTGGTCAAATCGTTCATCGCAGACATTTGGCGATTGTGGGTGGACAATAACTGACATCCTTCTGTTATGGGGGGTTAGTAGGTCAATGACTTCCGTCAGCTGAGTGGTTTTTGATCATGTATTTTTGTACCTGGATTTTTTATGCAAAAAGAAAATAAGACTATTTATTTCTATGCTGCCATATTTTTTCTATCAGGTGTTTCAGGGCTAATATATGAGTCAATTTGGTCAAGGTATTTGAAGTTGTTTCTTGGCCATGCTGCTTATGCACAAGCGTTGGTGCTAGTTGTATTCATGGGCGGGATGTCAATTGGCGCTTGGATGGTCGCGAAAAGGGTTAATTCGCTAAAAAACCCACTTCGAGGTTATGCAGTTGTTGAATTTGTTATTGGGCTATTTGCCATGACATTCAATGACCTATATCACTTTGTTACAGAGTTGTTGTTTTCGACATGGCTTCCCGTATTCAGTAACACAACTTTTTCATATGCGTTGGTGTGGTCACTGGCAACGCTATTGATATTACCGCCAGCCATTCTGCTTGGTGCAACTTTCCCGCTGATGTCCAATGGTGTGATGCGCCTGAAGACCGTCAATATTGGGCGTGCCGTCGCTACATTGTATTTCACAAACAGTCTGGGTGGGGCGATTGGCGTCCTTTTTAATAGCTTCTTCCTGATAGCGTGGGTAGGTTTGCCGGGTGCCATGCTCACTGCTGGGCTAGTCAATATTTTGATTGCCATGCTGGTTTGGTTGTCAGCGAAACCCGCCGTTGAAAATCGATTGCCTCATGAGGTGGTAGATCAGCTGTTACCGGTGAAGTCGCATTACATTTTAATTATTGCAGCGTTGACCGGCTGCGCTTCTTTTATGTATGAGATTGGCTGGATTCGAATGTTAAGTATGGTGCTTGGTAGCTCGACACATTCGTTTGAGTTGATGCTATCGGCGTTTATTATTGGCCTGGCACTGGGTAGTTGGTGGGTGAAGAGCCGGATTGACCATATTGAGCAGCCAATGCGCTTTCTTGCGATCACGCAAATTGCAATGGGAATTGCAGCAATATTGACACTTTGGGGTTACTCCAGGGCGGGATCGAACTTTACTCCTTGTTTAATCAAATAAAAGCTCAGTTCTGAAGCGCGGATCCCATGCTGCCCGCTGTCGTTTGCCCGCGACACTGTCCTTGCGCTTGGTATGCTGCCGGATCACGCTCAGTGCCACGCGGTTGAATAACGCCAGCTGCGCCGCACCCTCCGGGTCAGCCACACGCAGCTCGTCCTCACGGAAGACCACGTCGAGTACCCAGTGCAGTTCATTCTCGATGCCCCAGTGACGGCGAACCGCATGGGCTGCCTGCCTGGCGTCCACCGGCAGGGAGCTCAGGTACCAGCGTGCGTCGCTGCAGCTTCGGCCGCCCTCGGTGCGCTCACTGCTCACTTCAATAAGCGTCTTCACGTGGGGCCAGCGGGCCGCGAGTTCAGGCGGTAAGGTGGCGGGCAATTGCAGCACGCTGCGCCGTTCGCGCCGGCCGTGGCCTTGATCGAGCGAGTCGACATACGGCTGGCCGGCCTGTTGGTGAGCGGCCGCGAAGGTACGCTCCACCCACCGCGCCAAGGTACGCTGATTGGCTTTGAGCTGTACCACGAAGTCGCCGCGCCGTTCGACGATCCTGGCCAGGGT